>JAUHYJ010000095.1 GCA_030425785.1 Acidimicrobiia bacterium
GTGGCGGAACGCGACCGACAGCTCGGGCTCGATCCGGTCGAGATCGGGTGGCAGGAGCTCCATGTCGAAGTCCCACGGCGTCGCGAGCTCCGACCAGGCGCGCGAGTCCTGCTCGTACGTGCCGAGCAGCATGCCCTCGCCCTCCTGGCGGATGTAGATCTCGCCGGCGAAGTCCATCGCCATCGGCATCTCGCGTCCGGTCGCCGCCACGTGGTCGCGCACCTCGTCCATCGGCTCGGTCACGAGGTAGTGGTGCTGCATCGCGAGCACGGGGAGCTCGAGCCCGGCCATCCGGCCGACCTCACGGGCCCACAGGCCGCCGGCGTTGACGACGTGTTCGGCGTGGATGGCGTACTGCTCGCCGCCGCGCTCGGCGATGACGGTCCAGCTGCCGTCGGCTCGCGGCTCGAGTGCGCTCACCCACGTCTGACGGCGGATCTCGGCACCCGCCTGGCGGGCACAGATCGCGTAGGCGTTCGTGACCCCGGTCGGGTCGACGTGGCCCTCGACGGGGTCCCACATCGCGCCGACGAAGTACGACGGGTCGAGGAGGGGGAACAGCTCGTGCGCCTCGTGCGGCGAGATCAGCTCGAGGTCGTCCATGCCGAGATACCGGCCGCGTGCGACCGCCATCCGCAGCCAGTCCATCCGGTCCTCGTCGGCGGCGAGGGTGATGCCGCCCGGCAGATGGATCGAACAGTTCTGGCCGGACCGTGCTTCGATCTGCTGGTACAGCTGCACCGTGTACTGCTGCAGTTGGGCGACGTTCGGGTCACCGTTCAGGGTGTGCATGCCGCCGGCGGCGTGCCAGGTCGATCCGGCGGTCAGCTCCTTGCGCTCGAGCAACAGCACGTCGGTCCAGCCGTTCTCGGTGAGGTGGAACAGCACCGACGCCCCGACGACGCCGCCGCCGATCACGACGACCTGCACGTGTGATTCGGTGTTCATGGATGGGTTCCTCTCGTGACCGTGGGAGCACGACGGATCAGAAGTCGGTCGGGACGCCACCCTCCGCGCTGCGGCGTTCGACGAAGTCGGTGAGCTCGGCGCGGATCGCGTCGTCCATCGGTGGTGGTTCGTACTCGGCGAGGAACGCGGTCACCAGGTGGCTGGCGCGCTGTGCCGCCTCCGGCCGTCCGGCCTCGGCCCACGTCTCGTAGTTGCGCCAGTCCGAGATCATCGGTCGGTAGAACTCGGTGCGGAAGCGCTCCTGGGTGTGCGGTGTCCCGAAGAAGTGGCCGCCGGGGCCGACCTCGGCGATGGTGTCGAAGGCGAGCGTGTCGTCGTCGATCACGAGCGGGTCGAGCGCCGCCGACGCCATGTGCAACAGGTCGGCGTCGAGCACCATCTTCTCGAAGCTCGCCTGCAGGCCGCCCTCCATCCAGCCGGCGCCGTGCATGGTGAAGTTGGAGGCACCGGACACCGCTCCCCAGATCGAGAACATCGACTCGTACGCGGCCTGCGCGTCGACGGCGTTCGCGGCGCACGTGTTCGAGCTGCGGTAGGGCACCTGGTACCGGCGGGCGAGCTGACCGCCGATGATCGCCGTCTTCCAGTACTCGGGCGTACCGAAGGCGGGAGCGCCCGACTGCATGTCGACGTTGCTGGTGAAGCCGCCGTAGATGAAGGGGCTGCCCGGCCGGACGATCTGGGTGAGGACCAGCCCGGCGAGCCCCTCGGCGTTCTGCTGTGCGAGGGCGCCGGCCAGCGTGATGGGCGCCATCGCACCCGCCAGCGTGAACGGCGTCACACACGTGACCTGGTTCGCCCTCGCCATCTCGATGATGCCGTGCGACATGGGCGTGTCGAGCGTCAACGGCGAGTTGGTGTTGACGATCGTGAAGAGGCTCGGCTCGCGGTCGAGCTGCTCGTGCGACACGCCGCGAGCGATGCGGGCCATCTCGATGACGTCGATGTTGCGTTGGCGTCCGAGCGAGTACACGTCGAAGACACGATCGGTGAGGGTGAGCATGTCGAAGGTGGCGTGGAGGTGGCGCACCGACGGGTGGATGTCGACCGGCTCGGCGGGGTACCCCCCGAGGAAGTGGATGCTCGTCAGCATGTGGGCGAGCCGCAGGAGGTTCTGGAAGTCGTGCCGGTTGCCCGTGCGGCGGCCGCCGTCGAGGTCGGCTGAGTTCGGCGCGCTGCCGACGCTGCCGAACGAGAGCCAGTCGCCCCCGACGTGCAGCGAGCGCGCCGGGTTCCAGGAGTGGAGGGTGAACTCGGCGGGCGCCGTGACGATGAGCTCGTCGACCATCTCCGGGTCGAACCGGACCATCTCGCCGTCGACGGTGGCACCGGCGCGGGCGTAGAGGGCTCGGGTCTCGGGATCGAGCACGCTCATGCCGATGTCGCGCAGGATGCGCAACGATGCGAGGTGGATCGCCTCGACCTGGTCGGCCGAGATGATCTCGGTCGGAGCGTGCAACAGGCGTGGCTGGGCGAAGGGGCGCTGCTCGGGTGCGCCGCCGGCCGCGGCCCGGCGTGATCGGCGACGTTCGCTCCTGGCGCTGCGTGACGATGTCTCGGTCATCGAGGGTGCTGGCTCCGGTCCTCGTGCGGCCCGGTCCTCGCCTGGCCCATTCCTCGTACGAACGTCCAAAGAATAGGCGTCGCGCAGCGGGACGTCGAGTGGGGTGGACCCGATTCGTCCGGCGGAGCGATCCACCACCGTGTGTGATGGCGTGCGATGGCGACATCGTTCGCCAGGACGGGATCATCCGCTCGGTGGCCGGGTGCCCGCCGTGTGTACAGTCGCGGCACCGGGACGCCATGGGGCGTGTTCCGGACGACGCATACACAGGTTCGGGGGAACTCATGCGACATGTCTGCCACACCAGCCGCCGTCGGGCACTTCGTGCCGGCGCCGTGATCGTGACCATCGGCCTCGTCGCCGCAGCCTGCGGCGGCGACGACGACACGTCGGAACCGGCCGCCGCCGACGAACCGGCCGAGGCGCCGACCGACGAACCGGCCGATGACATGGCCGACGAACCGGCCGATGACATGGCCGACGAACCGGCCGATGACATGGCCGACGAACCCGCCACCGACGGTGCCGCCGGCGGCATCGACCTCGCGGCGCTCGAGGCCGAGGTCGCGGCTGCGGCGGCCGTCCCGAGCTTCGAACCGCAAGGCCCGGCGTTCTCGGTCGCCGACCTCGCCGGCAAGAAGATCTTCTCGATGCCGGTCGCGAGCTCGCTCACCGGCTGCGACAACATGGCGCAGTGGGTGGTCGGCATCGCCAAGTCGATCGGCATGGAGGACTCGTTCTACTTCCAGAACGACGGCGGCCCCGCCGCCTGGCAGGAGGGTATGGAGCAGGCGATCAACGGCGACTACGACGGTGTCGCGCTCGTCTGCGGCATCGACCCGAACGCGATCACCCCACAGATGGAAGCCGCCCGTGACGCGGGCATCCCGGTGGTCGACATGCACCTCGCCGACGTGTCGGTGCCCGCTGACCCCCTGGTCGCGGGCCAGACGAACGGCGAGTTCAACCGTGCGATGCGGATGGGCGTCTACCAGGCGCTCATCGACTCGGGTGGTGAACCGATCGACGTGTTCATGATCACGGCGAACGAGAACCCGCCGTCGGTCGGGATGGAGCAGACGGTGCGCGACACCCTGGCCGAGCTGTGCCCGGACTGCACCTTCGAATCGCAGAACGTGCCGATCCCGGACTGGTTCGGCGGTGCCGGCCAGTCGACGATCGACGCTGCGCTCGTGGCGAACCCCGACCTCGATGCCGTGTTCATGTCGTACGACTTCACGGCGCCGGTCGTCGAGGGATCGATCAAGGCCAACGGATCCGACGCCAAGATGTACACCTTCGGTGGCGACTACCCGGTCGTGGCGACGATGGTCAACGACGACACCGCGTTCGGGACCGACATGGGCCCCGACTTCCTCTGGATGGCCTACAGCGGTGCCGACCAGCTGTTCCGGGCGATGGTGGGCGAGCCCGTCATCCCGGCCGACGAGGCCTTCGCCCCGTACCGCCTGTGGAACCCGGAGAACGCCGCCGAGAACACCGGGGAGCCGGGCGCCGGCTTCGGCGATGCGTTCCTGCAGGGCTACTACGACCTGTGGTTGGACAACACCGCATCCGAGCCGTTCGTTCCCTGATCCGGCGCAGCACGGCGCCGATGTGATGGATGTCGCCCTCCAACTCACGAACATCTCGAAGCAGTTCGGGGCCACCCGGGCACTCGACGGCGTGGACCTCACCGTTCGGCACGGTGAGGTCCACGCCCTGCTCGGCGAGAACGGCTCGGGCAAGTCGACACTGATCAAGGTGCTCGCCGGGGTCCACGAACCCGAACCCGGCGGCCGCCTCCTGATCGGCGGCGACCCGGCGCCGCTCCCGATGCCGACCGGCGCGTACCATCGCTACGGCCTCAGCTTCGTCCACCAGGACCTCGGCCTGGCGCGACCGCTCACCGTGCTCGAGAACCTGGTCGGTTCCGCGTCGCGCGACGAGTTCTCGCGCCTGCACGTGAACTGGCGCCGAGAGGCCGCGGCGGCGCGCACGATGTTGCAGGGGTACGGCGTCGACATCGACCCGCGGACGATCGTCAACGAGCTGCCGCCGGTCGGCCAGGCGCTGATCGCGATCGCACGGGCGGCCGAGGAGCTGCGCGAGCACCGTGAACGCACCGGCGCCGCCACGTCGGTGATGGTGCTCGACGAGCCGACGGTCTTCCTCCCCGAAGAAGAGCTCGAGTTCCTCTTCGGCCTGATCCGCCAGGTGGTGGCCCAGGGATCGAGCGTGATCTTCATCTCGCACGACCTGGCCGCCGTGCGCACCATCGCGGACAGCGTCACCGTGCTCCGGGACGGGCGCGTCGTCGCCCAGTCGTCGATGGACGCCGTGACCGACGACGAGATCGTCGAGTACATCGTCGGGCCCATCAAGTCGCGCGAGTTGCACGAGCACGGCGGGTCGTTCCACGTCGAGCGTCCCGTCGACCGGACGGCCTCGCCGGTGCTGACCGTGCGTGGTCTGAGCGGCGATCGACTCGACCACCTCGACCTCGATCTCGTTCCCGGCGAGATCGTCGGCCTCGCCGGCTTGCTCGGATCGGGTGCCGAGGAGGTGCCGTACCTGCTCTTCGGGGCGCAGTCCGCGTCCGCCGGCACGGCGACGGTCGGAGGGCGCAAGGTCGACGTGGCCCGCCAGCAACCCGCGGCCGCCGTGCAGATGGGCATGTCGTTCATCCCCGCCGACCGGAACCGGGACGGGATCGCACGCGAGATCGAGATCGACCGCAACATGCTCGCGCTCGTCCTGCGCCGCTTCACCCAGGGTGGGCGTCTCCGCAACCGCCGGGTGCGTCGCACCGCCGACGAGCGCGCGATCGACTTCGACCTGCGACCGCGCCGGACCGACCTACCGATCGGCACCCTCAGCGGCGGCAATGCGCAGAAGGTCGTGCTCGCCAAGTGGCTCGAGACCGAGCCCACCGTCCTGCTCCTGCACGAGCCGACGCAGGGTGTCGACGTGGCCGCCCGCGCCCAGATCTACCGCAAGATCATCGATGCCGCCGACGCGCGCTCGATGGCGGTGGTGTGGGTCTCGAGCGACTTCGAGGAGCTCGCGACCACGTGCGACCGCATCGTGGTCATGAACAACGGCCAGGAGACCTCGCAGATGCTCGGCGCCGAGATCACCCCGGAGGGCATCACCGCCCGCGTGTTCGCCGGGCAGCACGCGGTCGACGACGCCGCGACCACGGCAGGAGCCAGCGCATGACCGACGCCACGACCGCGAACGGATCGACCCCCGACGGATCGATCCCCGACGGCCGGACCCCGCCTGACCCGGTCGTCGGCAACCAGACCCGCGGCCCGTCGCTGTTCCGGCGCTACGGCGAGCAACTGGCCCTGCCGGTCGCGTGGCTCCTGATCGTCGTCTTCTTCTCGATCCAGGAGCCCGATCTGTTCCCGACGTCGCGCAACCTGGGCAGCCTGCTCGGTACCCAGACCGCGCTGTTCATCGTCGCCCTGGCTGCACTGCTCCCGGCCATGGCGGGCGACCTCGACCTGTCGCTCGGCTGGGCCGGCGCCTTCGGTGCGATGGTGATGGCGGTCCTGAACACCCAGCACGACTGGGGCATCGTGCCCGCGGCGCTCGTGGCGTTGCTGATCGGCGCAGCCTGCGGGTTCTTCAACGGGTTCGTCGTCGTGAAGCTGAAGACCGAGCCGTTCATCATGACCCTCGGCACGGGTGCGGTGTTCCAGGGCTTCGTGCTGTGGGTGTCCGACTCGAACACGGTCACGAACGTGGCCCGGTCGCTGTCGACCTGGACGCTGCAGACCAAGGTGTGGGTCATCCCGATCCAGTTCTTCTATGCGCTGGCGATCATGCTCGTCATCTGGTGGGTCGCCGAGCACACCCCGCTCGGTGTGCGCTGGCTCTTCGTCGGCAAGTCACGCGACGTCGCCCGGCTGTCGGGCATCAACACCGACCGCATCCGCTGGGGCGCCTTCACCGCTGCGGGCGCGCTGGCGGCATTCGGTGCCGTGGTGTTCGTCGGCAACTCCGGGTCGATGTCGCCGGTCTCGTTCTCGCCGTTCCTGCTGCCCGCCTACGCGGCGGTCTTCCTCGGCGCCACGACGATCCACCCGGGTCGCTTCAACCCGATCGGCACGGGCATCGCCGTGCTCTTCCTCGCGACCGGCGTGCAGGGTCTCCGGATCATGGGTGCCGACGACTTCACCCAGTTCCTGTTCTATGGCGGCACGCTGGTCGTCGCCGTGGCCGGATCGCGGTACCTGCGCGGCAAGTGATCGCCCGTCCGACGGGGTCGCGTCAGGCGAGCGCGCCGAGGTGGTGCATCGCCACGCCTGCGTAGACCGCGACGCCGGCGCTGAGCCCGTCCTCGTTCATGCGCATGCGGTTCGAGTGGAGCGGCGCAGCCTGGTGGGGTGCGACGTCGGCCGGGCAGATGCCGACCATCGCCATCGCTCCCGGACGCTGCGCGAGCACGTAGCTGAAGTCCTCGGCGGCCATCGCCGGCCGCGGCATGTCGATCCAGCGCTCCTCGCCGAGCACGCGTGCCGTCACCGCGGCCGCGTGGTCGACGTCGTCGTCGTGGTTGATCGTCGGTGGATAGCCCGGCACGAGGTCGAGGTGGCACGTGCACCGGTGCGACTCGGCGATGGTGCGCGTGACGTCGCGGAGCCGGGTGTGGACGTGGTCGCGGGTCGCGTCGTCGAACGTGCGGATCGTGCCCTCGAAGAACGCGGTCTCGGGGATCACGTTCGTCGTGGTGCCCGATTCGATGTGGGTGACGCTGACGACGGCCGGCGAGAACGTGTCGATCTCCCGCGCGACGATGTTCGACAGTGCCGGCACCATCGCGCACGCGGCCGGGATCGGGTCGATGGTGCCGTGCGGGGCGGAGCCGTGGCCACCGGCTCCGGTGACCGTGACGTGGAACTCGTCGGCGCTCGCGAGCAGCGCCCCATGGCGCGAACCGACGACGCCGGCCGGGGCGTTGCTGTTGCAGTGCAGCGCGAAGCACCGATCGACGCCGTCCAGGACGCCCTCGTCGATCATGAATTTCGCGCCGTGGTACCCCTCCTCGCCGGGCTGGAACATGAGCCGGACGTGGCCCCGCAGCTGGTCGCGGTGCTCGGACAGCAGCCGCGCCGCGCCGAGCAGCATCGCCGTGTGGCCGTCGTGGCCACAGGCGTGCATCGCTCCCCCGAACGCCGACGCGAACGGCTCACCTGAGTCCTCGGTGAGGGGGAGCGCGTCCATGTCGGCGCGCAGCAGGATCGTCGGTCCGTCACCGGCGACCAGGTCGGCCACGACCGAGGTGGTCGACTCGCCCGTCGTGATGTCGAAGCCGAGCCCTGCCAACGCCTCGAGCACCTTGGCCTGCGTCTTCGGCAGGTCGAGCCCGATCTCGGGTTCGCGGTGGATCGCCCGGCGGAGTTCGACGACGTCGGGATGGACACCGAGCGCGGCGTCGAGCAGTTCGGACATGCCGCCACTGTACGTCGCAGCCGTGGACCGGGCAGGAGGGAGCTGGGGTACGTTGCCGACATGTCGCACGCCGTGGGGCCGTACGAGTTCAGCCTGACCGACGCGCGCCGCACGGTCGCCGAGGCCGTCGAGATGCTCGACGACGTCGCGCCACAGCACCGCGCGGCCGTGGCCGACCGGCGTGATCGCGTGCGCGCCCTCGTCGGTGAGGTCGATGCGTCGAGGGCGCCGGAGGCGACGGTCGTCGACCTGCTCGACCGGGTCTGGCCCGAACTGCTCGGTGTCCACGACGACCTCGTCGTCGCCGGGGTCACGCCGGCACCACAGGCGGGACGCGTGGTGGCGCTGCACCTCGGCGCCGGGGGTGTGCCGAAGGCGTCCGTCGACGAGGTCACGGTCCGCCATGGGGGCGTCGTCGGTGACCGCCAGGCGACCCGCCGCCATCACGGCGCGCCCCATCAGGCGCTGTGCCTGTGGGCGGACGAGGTGATCGCCGGGCTGGCGGCCGACGGGCATCCGATCGGTCCCGGCTCGGCCGGGGAGAACGTCACGGTCGCCGGTCTCGACTGGTCGGTCGTGACGCCGGGTGTCGTGCTCGCGGTCGGCGGTGTCCGGTGCCTGGTGGCGTCGTACGCCGTGCCGTGCCGCCAGAACGCCGGGTGGTTCTCCGATCGGCGGTTCGACCGGATCCACCATCGGAACGGCCCGGTGAGTCGTGTCTATGCCACGGTGGTCGGGCCGGGAACGATCGAGGTCGGCGACGACGTCGCGCTCGAACCCTGAACGCCGGCCTCGTCGGCGACGACGCCGATCCGCTCGAATCGGGGGATGGCACGACTCCGACAGGTTCCCCGCGACGAGGCCGACGAGCGCCACGTCCTGCCGATGTACGACTTCCTGTTCGGCGACCGCGACCCGGTCGCGGAACCGGGGACGTCGACCGGTACGCCCGGTGACTGGTGGACGGTGTTCGCTCTCGACCCGGAGATCTTCGCCCACTGCGTCGCCGGCTTCCGGATCTACCGCAGCCCGAAGCGGCGACTCGACCCGCTCCTGCGCGAGCTCGGCCAGACCCGCGCCGGCTGGCTGACCGGCAGCCAATTCGTGTACTCCCAGCACTGCAAGAGCTGCCGCGGGCTCGGGATGCCCGAGGACAAGATCGCCGCCATCCACGCCTGGGAGGTCGCCGACTGCTTCGAGGCGAACGAGCGGGCGCTGCTCGCCTACACCGACTACCTCGTCGACCAGCACGGTCGGGTGCCCGACGCCGTGTTCGACGCCCTGCACGAGCACTTCTCCGACGAGGAGATCCTCGAGTTCACCTACATCACCGGGCTGTACTTCATGCACGCGGTGATGACGAAGGCGCTGCGGCTCGAGTTCGACGACCGCGACGACCCGATCGTCGAGGTCGCCGCCCCCGACGACTTCGACCCCGCCGGCTTCGCCCGCGACTGACTACCGTCGCAGCATGGCGACGAACGAGAAGTTCGAGCTGCGGGGCGTCAATCACATCGCGCTGGTGTGCGCCGACATGGCCCGGACGGTGCGGTTCTACCGCGACGTGCTCGGAATGCCGCTCGTGAAGACGATCGAGCTCCCCGGCGGCATGGGGCAGCACTTCTTCTTCGACATGGGCAACGACGACTGCCTGGCGTTCTTCTGGTTCGCCGACGCCGGACCGGCCCAGCCGGGGGTGTCG
>JAUHYJ010000096.1 GCA_030425785.1 Acidimicrobiia bacterium
ACGTCGTGGGTCATCTGCCAGTACTCGAGCAGGCTCCACGGGGTCGCGAGCACGACCCGACCCTTCGAGTTGCGGTAGTAGGTCGACACGCCCGGATGCGTCCAGATCATGTGCTCGTGGCGTTCGTCGACCGCGTGCACGTACTCGTCGTGGGCGTGCTCGGTGACCTCGATGGCGTCGATGTCGTCCTCGATCATCCGGACGATCGCGTCACAGACGTACCTGACCTGGCTCTCGGCCTGGAAGATCGCGGAGCCGCCGTGGCCGAGGCCCGTCGACGGCCCGAGCATGACGAACAGGTTCGGGAAGTTCGGAATCGTGATGCCGAGGTAGGCGGTGGCGTCGTCGTCGTCCCACTGCTCGTCGAGGGTGGCGCCGCCGCGGCCGACGAGGTGGAGCACCCGGACGCTCTCGTTGACCTCGAAACCGGTCGACAGCACGACGACGTCGGCGTCGATCTCGCGACTGCCCTCGTCGGTGTCGACGACGATGCCCGTCGGCGTCGCCCGCCGGAGGCCGCCGGTGACCAGTTCGACGTGGTCGTGGCGCAGCATCCGGTACCAGCCGTTGTCGAGCAGGATCCGCTTGCCGTACGGCGGGTAGTCGGGGATGCACCGCTCGATCAGGTCGGTGCGGTCGCCGAGTTCGGCGGTGAGGTGCTCGACCATCTCCTCGCGGTGGCGGTCGTTGACCCGGTTGACCGCACGCTCGGGATGTGGCCAGTCGGGATCGATGCGCAGGTGGGGGAGCAGTCCGTCGCCGTACCGCCACAGCATCGTGCACCGGAACCACTCGGCGTAGAACGGCACGTTCGCCAGCAGCCACTGGGCGCCGTCGGCGATCGGGTCGTGGAACCGCGGGATCGGGCGTGCCCATTGCGCGGTGCGTTGGACGATGGTGAGCCGACCGACCTCGTCGGCGATCGTCGGCCCGACCTGCATCGCCGACGCGCCGGTGCCGACGACGGCGACGTGCTTGCCCGCGAGATCGAGGTCGGCGGGCCATCGCGCCGTGTGGAAGATGGGTCCGTCGAACTCGTCGAGGCCCGGCACGTCCGGCAGCTTCGGTCGGCCGAAGGGGCCGATCGCCGCGACGACGTCGGTCGCGACGACCACGTCGGGCTCGCCGTGGCGGCGGACGTCGAGTCGCCACTGCTGGGTCGCCTCGTCCCAGTGCCCGCCGACGACCTCGGTGCCGAACTCGATCCGGTCGTGCAGGTCGAACTCGTCGGCTGCCCGGCGGAGGTAGTCGTACAGCTCGGGCTGCGGCGAGAAGTTGCGCGACCAGGCGTACCGCGATCCGGTCGAGAACGAGTAGGCGTGGTTCGGCGTGTCGACCGCGGCGCCCGGGTAGATGTTGTCGCGCCACGTGCCACCGACGTCGTCGGCGCGCTCGAGGATGGTGAACGGCACGCCGAGCTCGGTCAGGCGACGGCCGAGGATGATGCCGGTCGCGCCGGCGCCGATCACGACGACGCGTCGTTCGTCGGCGCGCGCCGGGCGTTCGTCGGTCCAGTGCACCCGTCGGTCGGCGAAGCCGAGATCCTCTCGGAACATCGGCGCATAGGCCGCGTCGATCTTGGCGTCGCCCAGGCACCAGCGCATCATCTCGGCCATCAGGTCGTCGCCCGGGTCGCCGACGGCCGGGCGGACCGGCCCGCTCCCGAACACCTCGAGCGCAGCGGCACGGATCTCGCCGGCCACCTCGTCGGGGAGGCCGGCCTGCTCGTCGGCGATGAGGCGGACGTCGCGCCGGGGCTGGTAGGGCGCCGACAGCCAGCGTCGATCACCGGTCGCGTGGAACAGGCACATCAGCAGCACCCGGAGGTCGGCGTCGGGGAGTGCGGCGGCGAGCGCCGCACGATCGAGGGGAGGGAACTCGTCGCGCATCTCGCCGACGACAGTACGGCGCACCTCCCGTCGTCGTCGCCTCGGACCGAAACGACGCGGTCCGAACGACACGGACCGAACGACACGGACCGAACGACGTGGACCGAACGACGATCGCTCGGCTGCGAGGTGTAGCGAGCGGGAGACGGGGTATGCACCCGTCGTGCCGCTCGTGACCTGGGATCTGCATCTGGGTTGGCTCGTGCTGGCCGGGCTGGCGCTGATCGCGCTCACGACCTTGCCCCGGGTGCTCCACGCCCGCCCGCTGTCGGTCCCGATCGTCTACCTGGCGGCGGGGTACCTGCTGTTCGCGCTCGTCCCCGAGCTCGACGGTCCACGCCCGATCGATCGTGCCTTCGACGCGATGATCATCGAGTACATCACCGAGTTCGTCGTCATCGTGTCGCTCGTCGGCGCCGGGCTCCGGATCGAACGGCGCCCCGGCTTCATCGAGTGGAACAGCGTCTGGCGGCTGCTCGGCATCACGATGATCGTGAGCGTCGTCGCCGTGGGGCTCGCCGGGTGGTGGCTCGCCGGGCTCGCGATCGCCCCGGCGATCCTGTTGGCCGGCGTGCTCGCGCCGACCGACCCCGTGCTCGCGAGCGAGGTCCAGGTTCCGAGTCCCGACCACGACGACGAGCGCGACGAGATCCGCTTCACCTTGACGGCCGAGGCCGGCCTCAACGACGGGCTCGCGTTCCCGGTGATCCACCTCGCCCTCGCGGTGACGGCGGCCGGCTTCGGCGCGTCGTTCGCGGGGTGGTTCGCGCGCGACGTGGTGGCGGCCATCGCCATCGGCGTGCTGGTGGGTTGGCTGCTCGGTCGGCTCCTGAACCGCTTCGGCCAGGTGACCGGCGAGTTCCTCCGGAACGAGACGAGCGAGGGCCTGTTCAGCCTGGGGATGACCCTCCTGGTGTACGGCGTGGCGGAGGTGGTCGGCGGCTACGGGTTCCTGGCGGTGTTCGTCGCCGCGCTCGTGCGCGGCAGCGCCGACGCCGAGTACCGACGTCAGTCACACGAGTTCGTCCAGCAGATCGAGTCGGTCGTCATGGCGATCGTGCTCATCGGCTTCGGCGCGCTCCTGAGCGAGGGCCTGCTCGACGATCTCACGGTCGGCGGTGCCGTCGTCGGGCTGCTCCTCGTGCTCGTGATCCGCCCCCTGTTCGGCTACGCGGCACTGCTCGGCCGGCCGTTGCCCCACGGCGAGCGGTTGGCGATCGGCTTCTTCGGGATCCGGGGCATGGGGAGCCTGTACTACCTGGCGTACGCGACGACGCATGGCGACTTCGGGTTCGCCATCGGGGAGGTCTGGGCGATCACCGGGTTCGCGGTGCTCGTGTCGATCGTGCTCCACGGCGTCACCGCCTCGCCCATGATGACCTACTTCGATCGACGCCGATCCGGCGTCGAGCCCCACCGACCCCACCGTCAGGAGACGATGACATGATGGAAGAGCCGCCAGAGACCGGATACCGAGAGCCGCCGAGGCGGCGAGGCCTGAAGGCGGCGCACTACGTCGCACTCGCCGTCGCGGTCCTCGTGGTCGTGGCGATCGTGCTCGGCGCTCGCTGACCCGCTCTGATCGGCATCCGCCGGCCGGCGCTACGTTGACCGCATGCGTGTGGTCGTGATCGGCGCCGGATCACTCGGCTCGGTGGTCGGCGGGACGCTCGCGCTCGACGGCCACGACGTCACCCTCGTCACCCGCGACGTCGAGCACGTCGCGGCCGTGATCGCCGGGGGCGTGCGGCTCGACGACGGCGACCGGGTCCGGGTCGCCCCGGTGTCGGCCGCGACCGGGTACGACGACGTGTCGGAGTGCGATCTCGCCATCGTGCTCGTCAAGTCGTTCGACACCGGCCCGGCGGTCGACGCCGCCCGACCCGCCATCGGCGACGGCACCACGGTGCTCACCCTCCAGAACGGCGTCGGGTGCGAGGAGGTCATCGCCGACGTCGTCGGCCGCGACCGGGTGGTCGCCGGACGGACCTTCGTCGGCGGCCGCATCGTCGAACCCGGTCTCGTCGAGTACGGCGTCGTCGGCCGTCGGACCACGATCGGCGAGCTCGACGGCCGTCGCACCGACCGCATCGTCGCGATCGCCGACGCGTTCACGGCGGCGGGCATGGCGACGGACGTGTCCGACGACATCCGGGTGATGATGTGGGAGAAGCTGTTCGTCAATGTCGCGACCGGTGCCTGGTCAGCCCTGACCGGGCTGCCCTACGGCGAGCTGTCGATCCATCCCGACGTCGAGCCGATGGCGATCGCCACCGTCGCCGAGGCCATCGACGTCGCCCGGGCGCTCGGCGTCGCGGTCACCACGACCGATCCGTCGGTGCCCTGGCGCCGGGCGTGGGAGGGGCTGCCCCACGGCTTCCAGGCGTCGATGCTCCAGAGCGTGCTGAAGGGCAGCCGCACCGAGGTCGACGTCATGCACGGTGCGGTCTGCCGTGGCGGCCGAGCCGCCGGCGTCGCGACCCCGATCAACGACACCCTGTGGGCCGCGGTCCGTGGGCTCGAGCGACGCCTGGAGCTGGCGTGAGCCTCGACCTCTTCCTCGCCGATGTCGAGGCGCTGCGGTCGGGCGATCACGACTTCCCCGACACGGAGTGGCGGATGCGGTGGCAGCGGCGTCGCAGCGGTGGCTCGATCGTCAGCAGCGACCTCGCGGACACCAAGCTGACGATCCATCTGTACCCCGCCGATGCGCCACCGCGCACCCGGTCGACGTGGGCGTGCCTGGTCGAGGCAACCGTCTCGCTCGATCACGTCGACCAGGGATCGGTCTGCGTCGTCACGGGTGAGGTCGGCGCCGGGCGCGGGATCCAGATCGCGGTCGGCGGTCTCGAGCTGCTCACGACCTATCCGTTGTCGCGTCCCCTGCGCGGCCCCCGGCTCGGCTGAGCGCAGGTCAGGTCCCGAACGCGCGCCGCAGCGCGGCAGCGAGGTCGTCGTGGGCCTGTTCGGCGCGGGCCATCGTGTGCCAACGCGACACGAAGCCGTGGACGACGCCGGGGTATCGCACCACCTCGGTCGCGACCCCGGCCTCGGTGAGGCGGGCGCCGTAGCGCTCGCCCTCGTCGCGCAGCGGGTCGTACTGCGCGGTCTGGATGTACGCCGCGGCACATCCGGCGAGATCGTCGGCACGCGCCGGCACCGCACGGGGGTCGTCGCGATGTCCGGCGGGCACGAAGTGATCCCAGAACCACCGCATGTCCGCAGCGGTGAGGAAGTAGCCCTCGCCGTTGTCGCGCATCGAGTCGTACGCGTCCTGACGGTCGTCGATGCACGGGTAGATCAGGGCCTGGAGCGCGAGGTCGAGTCCGGAGTCGCGTGCGCGCAGGGCGATACCGGCCGCGAGGTTGCCGCCGGCCGAGTCGCCGCACACCGCCACCCGGCCCGGGTCGCCGCCGAGGCGGTCGGCGTGCTCGGCGAGCCATGCGGTCGCCGCCCAGCAGTCGTCGTGTGGTGCCGGGAAGGGGTGCTCGGGCGCGAGTCGGTAGTCGACCGACACGACGAGCGCGCCCGACCGGGCAGCGATGCGGCGGCACACGGCATCGTGTCCGTCGACCGACGACAGCACCCAGCCGCCGCCGTGGAAGAACGCGACGACCGGCAGGTCATCGGCGTCCGAGTCGGCGTACACGCGCACCGGCACCTCGCCGTCCGGCCCGGGGACGGTCGCGTCCTCGACGCGTTCGATCGGCTCGCCGGGCGGCTTGGGCGCGGCGTCGTAGTTGGCGCGTGCCTGGGCGACGCTGCCGTCGGACAACGCCGGTGCGTCGAGCGACGCGAGCAGGTCGAGCTGGGCGGCGACGTCGACATCGAGTGGCATGCGCCGATGATGCCAGCGATCGCCCGGTCGGCCCCGCACGGAACACGCACGGAACTCGCACGGGGGTGTGCGACACCCGCCTGCTTGAATACCCGACATGGAGATCGTGACCGGTGACGACGGCGTCGCGCGCTGCTGGTGGGGCAGCTCGACCCCCGACTACGCCGCGTACCACGACGACGAGTGGGGCGTCGGCGTCGTCGACGACACCCGGCTCTTCGAGAAGATCTGCCTCGAGGGGTTCCAGTCCGGGCTGTCGTGGCTGACGATCCTGCGCAAGCGCGAGAACTTCCGGGCGGCGTTCGCCGGGTTCGACATCGAGAAGGTCGCCGGCTTCGGCGAGGCCGACGTCGAGCGCCTGCTCGGCGACGCCGGGATCGTGCGTCACCAGGGCAAGATCCGCTCGACGATCAACAACGCACGACGCGCCATCGACCTGATCGACGAGCACGGGTCGCTCGCCGCGTTCTTCTGGCCGCACGCCACGTTCCTCGACGAGCCGGTCACCGACGTCCCGGCGACGACGCCGACGTCGACGGCGCTGTCCAAGCAGCTGAAGCGGGCCGGGTGGTCGTTCGTCGGCCCGACGACGATGTACGCCTTCATGCAGGCGATGGGTCTCGTCAACGACCACCTGGGTGGCTGCGACGCCTGGGAGCCGTCCGAGACGAGCCGTCGTGCTGCCGCCCGCTCGGTGGGAGTCGACGCACCGTGACCGCCGGCACGGCACAGGCCGACTACCGCGCCGGCATCGCCTCGGTGCTCGGCGTCGACCCGGCGACGTTCGACGTTCCCGGGACATCCGTGCGCGCCGATCCGGCCCGCGACGGGCTGCGGCTCGCGAGCCGGTACCTCGTCGGCGACCACGCGATCGTCTGGACCGAACCTGCGCTCGAGGCGATCGCCGCCGAGCTCGACGGGCGATCGGCACCGATCGGCGACGACGAGTTCCGGGCGTGGGGCGAATCGGTCGGAGCCGAGTGGATGGGGCAGGGGTTCGACCACGTCCTCGCCGACGGGTTCCGGGCACCCGACCGGCCGGGTGCGGTCGTCGTGCTCGACCCGGCCGCGGCGGCCGCCATCGAGCTCGTCGCCGAGCTGCTCGACGCCAGCTCCGAGGACGACCGTGACGAGGCCGAGTTCGAGCTCGACGCCCTCGACGAGGTGCTCGTCGGCTGGCTCGAGGACGACCGCCTGCTCGCCCTCGGCGGCGGTCGCGAGTGGTCGGCGCGTCCGGGGTTCCGCGACATCGGTGTGCTCGTACACCCGAAAGCCCGGCGACGCGGCCTCGGCCGGTCGGTCGTCGAACAGGTGACCACCGAGATCCTCATGCGCGGTCACCGCCCGCTCTACCGCTGCAACGCAGAGAACGTCGGGTCGACGCGTCTGTGTCGATCGATCGGGTTCGAGGTCGCCTGCCTCGTCAGCGCGGTGCAGTTCCCGCCGCCCGCCTGACGCCGACCAGCGCACCCCGATCGGGCAGAATCGGGGTATGCCGTACAACTCGACCGGCCTCGTCGTCCACGATGCCGACGCCCACATCATGGAGACGCCGACCTGGCTCGCCGGCTACGCCGATCCCGCCATCCGCGACCGGATCGAGGTCCTGAGCTACCCGGGCGGCAACGAGCTGCAACAGTCGGCCGTGCTGCTCGAGCACCGGTCGAACCTCGATGAAGCGTTCGAGCGCCTCGCCGACCGTCATCGCTCCGACGAGTATCGGGCGGTCGAGGACGCCGAGATCATGCTGCGCAAGAACTTCGCGGCGACCGGCTCGTTCCTCGCCGAGGACCGTCCACGGGCGCTCGACCTGCTCGGCTTCGCGAGCCAGCTCGTGTTCAACACGTTCCACAACAGCCGGCTGTTCGAGTGGGAGCATTCGGGCGACGACGACCTCGCCGTCGGCGCGGCGCGGGCACACAACCGCGGGATGATCGAGTTCTGCTCGGTCGACGCACGACTGCTGCCGACCCTGTACGTGCCGCTTCACGACCTCGAGCGGGCCGGGCAGTACGCGGTCGAGGCGATCGAGATGGGCGCCGGAGCACTCCTGATCGCGTCGGGCTGCCCGGCCGGTCACTCGCCGAGCCACATCGGTCTCGATCCGGTCTGGGCTGCGGCCCAGGAGGCGGGTGTCCCGATCGTGTTCCACGTCGGTGGTACCGGCGAGCTGCTCGATCCGAACTACTTCCACAACGGGCTGCCGGTCCCACCCGACTTCCACGGTGGCGAGGAGAACTTCCGCTCGGTCGACTACATGGCGATCCCAGGGCCGCCGGCGCAGACGCTCGCGACGATGATCTTCGACGGGGTGTTCGAGCGCTTCGCGGATCTCAAGGTCGGCGTGATCGAGCAGGGCGCGATCTGGGTGCCGTCGTGGATGCGCCAGATGGAGTCCGCGTTCGACGCCTTCGCACGCCACGAGGAGCGGTTGCAGAAGCTGTCGATGCGGCCGACCGACTACGTGAAGCGCCAGATGAAGTTCACGCCGTACCCGACCGAGGACGTCGGCTGGATCATCCGCGAGGCCGGCCCGGAGACCGTGCTCTTCTCGTCCGACTACCCGCACGTCGAAGGCGGCCGTCGCCCGATCGAGCGGTTCGAACGATCGATGGAGGGTTGCTCCGACGCCGACCGCCAGGCGTTCTACCACGACAACTTCGTCGATCTGATGGGTCCACGCCTCGCCCCGGCGCTCGTCGGGTCGTGACCCGCCTGCTGGCGCTCGACGTCGACGGCGTGCTGCTCGACCCCGATCGTGGCGGTGACGGCCACTGGACGAACGAGCTCCAGCGACGTCACGACATCACCAGGGATCAGCTCCGCGAGCACTTCTTCACGCGCCACTGGGACGACGTCGTGAACGGCCGGCAACCGCTGGAAGGGGCACTCGACGCTGCCCTCGATGAGATCGGGTCACGCTGCTCCGCGGCCGATGTCATCGACTGCTGGCACGCGGCCGACTTCGTGGTGATCGACGACGCCGTCGACCTTGCCCGACGGGCGGTCGGGGCCGGCGTGCCGGTCGTCTTGGCGACGAACCAGTCACACGAGCGGGCGGCTCACCTGCATGCTGCGCTCGGCGAGCGGTTCCCGATCGCCGACGTGTGGTACTCCGCCGAGTTCGGCGTGCAGAAGCACGACGCTCGGTTCTTCGAGCTCGCACGGGGCCGCGTCCACCCGGCCACCGACATCGTCTTCGTCGACGACACCCCGGTCAACGTCGAGCGTGCTGCCGAGTCAGGATGGCATGCGATCCACGCCGATGGCTCGACGTCGTGGACCGACACGGTGGCGGCGCTGCTCGACCTGTGAGGGCGATCGCTTCGTCGAACGGGTCAGCCGGCGTGGATCGTGGCGACCATGTCGGCGAGGCGTGCCTCGTCGTCCGGACTCGCGACCGGAATGGAGAACTCGACCCGGTCGCACAGGCCGCCGTACCGGGCGAGGATCGCCTGCGGCAGCTCGTCGTAGGTCGCGACGACCGCGATCTCGTGCACCATCTCGTCGCTGACCCGGTGCTCCATCTCGTCCCAGCGCTGCTGGCGTGAGAGGGCGCTGAGCTCCTCGCCGATGTCGCCCCAGTCGTGGAGGTCGAACACGGCCCGATAGGTGCGGGTCGACGCGTAGAACGAGATTCGTGAGCGCACCGTGCTCACCTTGGCGGCCAGTTCGGCCTCGGTCGGTGCGGTGACGATCAGTGGCGAGGCGACCATGCCGATGTCCGCGGGGGAGCGGCCGGCGTCGTGAGCACCCTGGGCGACGGCCGGCTGCAGCACCTCGGCGAGATAGCGGCGGGTGCAGATCGGGTGGGGGCGCACCGCGTCGGCGTGGCGGCCGGCGAGGCGCGCCATGTGGGCGTTGACGGCGGCGAGGTGGATCGGCGGGAACGGGTAGTCGATCGGACCCGGGTCGAACAGTGGGTTCATCAACGTCAGGTCGTAGTGGTCGCTGTGGAAA
>JAUHYJ010000765.1 GCA_030425785.1 Acidimicrobiia bacterium
GGAGCACAGCTCGTACACGGCGGCCGCGGTGATCCTCGCGGCCGATGCGATCACCGGTGCCAGCCCGGCGAGCGACCTGTTCGTCCGGCCCGAGCACCGCCCCGCCTGACACCGCCGACCTGCTCGCCCGGCCCGAGCACGACCCCGTCTGACACCGCCGACCTGCTCGTCCGCCTCGAGCACGACCCCGTCTGACACCGCCGACCTGTTCGTCCGGCCCGAGCACCAACCCGCCTGACGCACACACCGTGTTCGTCCGCCGCGCGCCGGCGACGGCGGTTGCAGGTGTCACACCCGCGCAATCGGGCCAGGCCCCAACGCCTTCCCTAGACTCGCCGCGTGATCTCGCGCACGCTCTGGTCGATCTGGGCCTGGTTCGCCCTGGCCGTGACGATGATCGTCATGACGCCCGTCATCGCGATCACACGACTCGTCACCATGCCGTTCGACCCCGGCGCGTATCAGGCAGGTCGCATGTTCCGCCGGGTCGCGGTGATCCACCAGAAGCTCAACCCGCTCTGGACGTTCACGGTGTCGGGCCACGTGCCGGACGACCCTCGTCGGCCGTACATGGTCGTGTCGAATCACGAGAGCTTCGTCGACATGCTGCTGATCTCGCACGTGCCGATGGAGATGAAGTGGCTCTCGAAGAGCGAGTTCTTCAAGATCCCCTTCGTCGGCTGGGCGATGTGGATGGTGGGCGACATCAAGCTCCACCGAGGCGACAAGAAGTCGGGCGTCCAGGCGCTCCAGGAATGCCGCGACCGCCTCGACAAGCGCGTGTCGGTGATGATCTTCCCGGAGGGCACCCGCTCGAAGACGGGTGCGCTGCAGGAGTTCAGGACCGGCGCGTTCCGCGTGGCCATCCAGGCAGGCGTGCCGATCCTGCCGATCGCCGTGCTCGGCAGCCGGGATGCCCTGATCAAGCACGACTGGCGATTCGGGCGCAGCCACGCCGAGGTTCGGGTCCTCGAACCGATCTCGATCGAGGGGCTGACCAAGCACGACGTCCCGGATCTGACCGAACAGGCCCGCAGCGCGATCGCGACGGCGCTCGACGAGATGCGGGCCGAACGGGGCCTGCCACCGGTCGCCCACGACGTGCCGGCGGCCGACGCGGAGTAGCCCGTGTTCCAGGCACCGCTGCGGCTGCTGCTGACGCTGCGGCCGAAGATCCCGGTCGGCGTGCTCGTGGCGACCGCCGTCAGCACGGTCGTGTTCGCGGCGACCCCGTTCCTCGTCAAGGGTGTCGCCGACGACTTCGACGTCGCCGTCGGGCAGGTCGGACTCATCTCGACCGCCCAGCTCGCCGGCTTCATGCTCACGTCATGGGGTGCCGGCCGCTTCCTCCGACCACGCCGACGGATGATGGTGATCGCGGTCGTGCTGGGCATCGTCGTCAACCTGCTGTCGGCGCTGACGCCGTGGTTCAGCGCCCTCCTCGCACTCCGATTCGTGAGCGGCATCTCGCTCGGCCTGATCGCGTGGATCGCCTGGGCCGAGGTGTTCGGCGACGACGACAAGACCGGCGACGTCGCCGTGATCGGGCCGATCGTCGGCACGCTGGCGTCGCCCGTCGTCGCCGCCCTGATCGACCAGGAGGGGGTCGACGCACTGTTCTTCATGCTCAGCGCGCTGCACGTGGTCCCGCTGGCGTTCGTCGGGTCGACCCGGTTCCAGGCGGTGCAGCGACCCCGCCACGAACGCCACCGGCCGACGCGTGCCGCAGCGGCGATCCTGGTGTGCCTGTCGCTCATGACGCTCGGCGGCTCGGCCGTCTTCGTGTTCGCCGGCGTCATCGGCCAGGACGACGTCGGGCTGAGCGCGTTGGCGGTGTCGCTCGTCTTCTCGGCGAATGCCATCGCCGGCGTCCCGTCGGCGCGGTACCGCGGACCGCGCCGACTGCCGGGGTTCTGGATGCTCGTCACGGCGGCGTGCGCGATCGCGCTCCCCATCTGGCACCACCCCGCCGTGTTCTG
>JAUHYJ010000766.1 GCA_030425785.1 Acidimicrobiia bacterium
GGAACCGGCCGACCCGGCCCGCGACCCCGCCGGACTCGCCGCCTACCTCGCCTGATCTCCCGGGACTTCGACCCCGGCCCAGCGCACAGGTTCGCAACCCGCGACCGGGCGAGGGTCACCGCGCGGCGAAGTTCCCACCGGCACAGGTCACTGGACCGAGTGCCGGTAGATCCTCACGGCCAGCGGGGCGAACACGACGATGATGGCGAGGCACCAACCGATCGCGAGCAGCGCCTGCCCACCGACGGACTGGCCCGGATCGAGCACACCCTCGCCGAGCATCAGGCCGCGTGCCGCCTGGGCGACGATCGTGACCGGCTGGTTCTCGGCGAACGGCTGCAGCCACGACGGCATCGTCGCCGGTGGCACGAACACGGCGCTCGCGAAGACGAACGGGAAGACCGGGAGGAACACCGCGGTCTGCGCCGCCTCCGGGTTCGCCACCTTCAAGCCGATCGATGCCATCACCCAGGACAGGGAGTAGGCGAACAACAGCACGAGCAGGACGCCGGCCACGAACTCGACGAACGACGTCTGGTACCGGTACCCGATCGCGAACCCGACGCAGAGCATCAGGCTGAG
Source organism: Acidimicrobiia bacterium (assembly GCA_030425785.1). Lineage (GTDB taxonomy): Bacteria > Actinomycetota > Acidimicrobiia > Acidimicrobiales > Ilumatobacteraceae > Ilumatobacter. Next base: position 583 of record JAUHYJ010000766.1, read on the forward strand.
CACGGCGGCGTTGCGGATGAGGTCGGCGATGGTCCGCCCCCCGAGGACCGCGGGCCGCGCCATCGGCAGCGACCGGAACCGACCGATCACGCCGTTGCTCAGATCCTCGGTCAACCCGATCGCCGTCTGCCCGGCACCGAACACCGAGATCTGCACGAGCAGGCCCGGCAGCAGGAAGTTGAGATAGCTCCCACCGGCGGCCGGCGGGATGCTGCCCCCGATCGCGCCGCCGAACACGTAGTTGAACAGCAGCAGGAACATGATCGGCTGGATCGTCGCGAAGACGAGGAGCTGCGGGAGCCGGATGTTGCGCAGCAGATTGCGCTTGGCGATCACCCACGTGTCGGTCAGCAGCCGCCCCGGATGCGTCGGCATCTCGGCGGAACGGGATGCGCCCGCGCCGGATTCGTCGATCACGCTCATGTGGCCGCTCCTGCCTCGTCGTCGGATGCCCTCGCGGTCGCCTCGGCGGTCCGGCCGGTGAGGCTCAGGAACACGTCGTCGAGGGTCGGGCGCTCGAGCGCGAGCTCGAGCGGTTCGACGTCCTCCGCGTCGAGATGTCGGAGCACCGACATCAAGGTCTGGTTCCCGTGCGCCGCGCGGATCTCGAACAACCCGCCCGACGCCTCGACGCACCCGTCGACCGGCTGCAACGCGCGCCGTGCGGCATCGAGATCCTCGTCGCGCACGCGCAACCGCACCGAGTTGTCGCCGAGCGAGTCCTTGAGCTCGTCGGCCGTCCCCTCCGAGATGATCGACCCGCGATCGATCACGCCGATCAGGTCGGCCAACTCGTCGGCCTCCTCCAGGTACTGCGTCGTCAGCAGCACGGTGGTGCCCCCGTCGATCAGGTCACGGATCAGGTCCCAGATGTCGACGCGACTCGCCGGGTCGATCCCCGTCGTCGGCTCGTCGAGGAACAGCACCTCGGGACGGCCGACGAGCGAGGCGGCCAGATCGAGTCGGCGGCGCATGCCCCCCGAGTACGTCGACGCCTTCCGGTTCGCCGCGTCGGACAGCTTGAAGCGATCGAGCACGTCGGTCGCGCGACGTCGGGCGTCGCGGCGGCTGAGGCCGTACAGGCGACCCACCATCTCGACGTTCTCGAAGCCGGTCTGGTACCCGTCGACGGCGGCGAACTGGCCGGCCAGACCCACACGACGTCGGACCGCCTGCGGATCCGCCGTGACGTCGATCCCGCCGATCGTCGCCTCGCCGCGGTCGGGAGGGATCAGCGTCGACAGCACGTTGATCAGGGTCGTCTTGCCGGCGCCGTTGGCGCCGAGCAGGCCGTACACCGTCCCGGCATCGATCGACAGCGACGCCCCTGCCAAGGCGTCGACGTCTCCGAAGGACTTGTGCACGTCGTTGACCACGACGATCGGTGTTCCCGAGCT
>JAUHYJ010000767.1 GCA_030425785.1 Acidimicrobiia bacterium
TGCCGCACTCGTGATGGTCGTCTTCATCGGCTACCTCGGCCGGCTCTCGGCGGCGGGCGTCCAGGTCACGAACTCAGCCCAGGACGCCGCACGAGCGGCTTCGATTGCGGACGATCCAGACGAAGCGAGCGCCGCCGCGGCCCGAGCCGTCGAACGATCCGGGCTGCTGACTCGCTGCCAGGGGTCGCCGTCAGTCGCGATGTCCTGGGAGCCGTCGGAGCTGGGAACCTGGCGTGGAGCACTTGTCTCCGTCACCGTGAGTTGCACGGTCGCCAACCAGTCGCTCACAGGGGTCTGGACACCCGGAGTTCGTACCGTCACCGTCACCGACCAGCAGATCGTGGACCGGTTCCGCCGATGAGCGCTGGCCGCAATGCATCCGGGATCGCCGGCGGTGATCGGGGTTCGGTATCGGTCGGCCTGATCTTGCTCGTCACCGTCGCACTCGCCGGAGGAGCACTCGTGTTCGACGGCGCCCGTTACCTCGCCGCGGAGAGGCACGCGAGCAACACTGCGGAAGGCGCCGCCAGGGCTGCGGTAGCGACCGGCTCGCCGTCAGACGGTCTCGACGCAGACGTCGCACGACAAGCTGCTGTCGACCACGCCACCCGCCTCGGCGTGCGCGCCGCTGACATCACCGTCGCCTTCCCCGCACGAGATGTCGTTGTCGTCACCATCACCGAACGCCGGTCCGCCACCTTCGTCCGCTTCACCGGTTCAACCGAACTGGTCGCAACCGCAGAAGGTCGCGCCCGTCTCGAGTTCTCATGACACGTCTCCGTAGCACCCTCATCCGGACCGGCGCCATCGTCGCTCTGATCGCTCTCGTCGTGGGGCCACCGATACTCGTCGCCGCACTGATCGGTCGGCCGTACCCCGACTGGTCGACCCTCACGAGCGAGGTCGACACCGGACGGGTGTCCGCCGACACCGTGATGCGCATCGCAGCCCTGCTGTTCGTCGCCATCTGGATCTGGATTGTCGCGATCGTCGCCACCGAGACCTATCGCGTGACCGTCCCGCAATCCTTGACGGCAGGAACGGAGCGCAAGCTCGCGATCGGCCAACGACGACGACTCACGTTCGTGCACCGACTCGTCAGGGTCGCCCTCCTCGGCACCGTCACGACCGCGGCGACCGTCTCCTCCTGGTCCACCACGGCGATCGCAACTCCATCGACGCCGCTCGCGGCCAGCGTCGAACCGCCTCCAGCTGCAACGGCTCCAGCGGATCCGTCAGCTGCAACAGTGTCGTCAGCGGCGGCCACGACGACGATCATCGCGAACGGCCGCGACACCCCGCTGTCCATCGCTGTCGACCTCGGCGACGAAACCCTCCGCGACGACATCATCGCGATGAACCGGTCCGACGACTGGGCAGGTGGAGTGTTCCCCGACGGCATGCCGGTGACCGTGCCTATCGTCGAGCGCGCCGTCGCCGAGCCGATCGGGACGGCGACTGCCGACGTGTACGTCGTGCAACCGAACGACGGGATGTGGGACGTCGCAGAGGCACTGCTGGGCGACGGCGCACGGCACCACGAACTCGGGCAACTGTTGGCTGGTCAGGAGGTCGCACCAGGCGTCGTCTTCACCCTGGATACAGCAGTCATCCACCCTGGCTGGACATTCCGGCTTCCAAGCGATGCCACGGAGATCCCGTCGACAACTCACGTCGTGGTCGCCGGTGACACGCTGTCGGGCATCGCCGCCGAGCATCTCGGCGACGAGAGTCGGTGGCCCGATCTTTGGGACCTCAACGCCCGTCGAACGATGCCCGACGGCCGGACGTTCGACGATCCCGATCTCATCCTCCCTGGCTGGCACATCGAACTGCCCAATGCCCTCGCATCCAATGAACAGCCTCCTGCCGGGCCGACAACCGACGAAGCATCGGACCCCGCAGCGTCACTGGGTACGACCCCACCGCCAGCCGGCGAGTCCATTGACCTCCCCCCTCCGACGACCGGCGCTGCACC
>JAUHYJ010000768.1 GCA_030425785.1 Acidimicrobiia bacterium
CCGCTGCTCGACACCGAACCGGTGTTGCTCGTCGACCACGACCGCGCCGAGGCTGTCGAACTCGACCCCCTCCTGGATGAGCGCGTGGGTGCCGATCGCGATGTCGACCGTGCCGTCGGCGAGACCAGCGAGGACGTCCTTGCGCTCCGTACCGGTGACCCGGTTGGTGAGCAGTTCGACCCGCAGCGGGCGATCGCCGAACAGGTTGCCGGGATCGGGCACCCTGAGATCACCGAGGAGCTGACGGACGCTGGTCGCGTGCTGTTCGGCGAGGACCTCGGTCGGTGCCATGAGCGCGCCCTGGTGTCCCCCCTGCACCGCCGCCAGCAGTGTCGACACGGCCACGATCGTCTTGCCGGCGCCGACGTCGCCCTGGAGCAGACGGTGCATCGGGTTGCTCGACGCGAGATCGGACTCGATCTCGGAGATCGCGCGTCGTTGGGCTGCCGTGAGCGGGTACGGCAGCGCCTCGTGGAACCGTCGCACGAGCTCGCCACCGACCGTATGGCTCAGCCCGCGCGACGAGCGCTCGAGCTCGCGCTTGCGGAGCACCAACACCAACTGGACGCGGAGCAGCTCGTCGAAGGCGAGCCGTCGCCGGGCCGCTTCCTTCTCGCGCATCGACTCGGGTGCGTGGATCGACCACAACGCGTGCTCCCGAGCGACCAGCTCGAGGCGCCCGACCACGTCGGCGGGAACCGGGTCGGCGATCCCGCGTTCGCGGCAGCGGCGAAGCGCCTCCTCGACGAACGCGGCGATCTCCCAGGTGTTCAGGTTCGCCTTCTCGCTCTGGGGGTAGATCGGCACGATCCTCCCCGTCCGATCGCCGATCAGGTCGACGACCGGGTTCGTCATCTGCAGCCCGCCGCGGTAGGTGTCGGCCTTGCCGTACAGCGCCACCTGGAGGCCCTCCTTGAGCTGACGTTCTCGCCAGGGCTGGTTGAAGAACACGACGTGCATCCGCCCCGACCCGTCCCCGACGTTGACGTTCACCATCGTCCGGCGATTGCGCATCGCTCGCTTCGTGACCGAGCGCACCGTGACCAGCACGAGCGCTTCCTCACCCGGCACGAGGTCGGCGATACGGGCCTCGTTCGTGCGGTCGACCCAGCGCCGGGGGTAGGTCGTCACGAGGTCGAACACGTTGAACACGTCGAACGCGGCGAGCGACGCCCGCTTCTTGTCGCCGACACCCTTGAGCTGACCGACGTCGATCGCGGCCAGTTCCCGCAGGGTGATCGGTGGCCGTTCGGTCATGCAGAGGTTTCTACTACGCGGGTGCTGCAGACCGGATGGAACTGCGGACGGGACGGACGAAGTCCGCCGTCGGGCACCCCGGCCGGTCGCCCACGCGACTACTCGACGCCGAAGAGGTACGGGTAGAGCGGCTGGCCGCCGCCGTGGATCTCGACCTCGACGTCGGCGTGCTCCGAGCCGAGCCAGGCATGGAGCGCCGCGGTCGTCAACGGGTCGGCGTCCGCCCCGGTGATGACCGTCAGCAGTTCGCCGTCGTCGCCGATCAGCTCCCCGAGGAGCCGCTGCGAGGCGGACAGCGCGTCGCCGGCCACCGCCACGATGCCGTCGCCCTTGACGATGCCGATCCAGTCACCCTCGGCGATGGGCCCGACGTCGCTGTTCGAGTCGCGCACCGCCTGGGTGACCTCCCCGGTTCGGATCGCAGCGATCGCCTCGATCATCTCGCCGGCGTTGGCGTCGACGTCGGCCTCCGGGTCGTACACGACGAGCGCGGCCAACGCCTCGGGCATGGTGCGGGTGGGAACGACGACGACCGACTTCGTGCTCAGCGCGTCGACCTGTTCCGCGACGGGGACGATGTTCTTGTTGTTCGGCAGGACCACGACCTGGTCGGCGTTGACGTGTTCGACCGTGTCGAGCAACTCGGCCGTCGACGGGTTGAGCGTCTGGCCCCCGGTGACGATGCCCTGGACACCGAGGTTCGAGAACAGCTCGGCCAGC
>JAUHYJ010000097.1 GCA_030425785.1 Acidimicrobiia bacterium
TTCGCCAGTTCGCCGGGGTCGGCCGGCACCTCGTCGATCTCGACACCACCTTCCACGAGCGTGGTGGCCACGGCGACGGCGTCGTCGGACGGAGGTGCGGTGGGGGGCGCGATCGACTCGGAACCCGACGCCACGTCGGCGGTCTCGGCGGCACCGTCGCCTCCGTCTGCGTCGCTCGAGTCGTCGTCGCCGCCGCCACACGCGGCGAGCGCGAGCACGGCGATGATCGGGACGATCGTTCGGAGGGTGGAGGGGATCCGCATGGGGCGACGGTATCGAACCCCGTCGCCCCTCGCCCGTGGTTTACCGGGTTGCGTCAGCCGAGCTGGGCGGCGTCGAGGGCGTAGAGATCGTCGGCGGTCGCCTGCACGGCCGGCAGCAGGCCCTGCACGGTCGGCAGGATCTGCTCACCGAAGAACTTGGCCGACACGACCTTGGCGCGACCGAAGTCGTCGCCGCGTTCGGCGGCGGCCACGGCGCCCTTGGCGACGAGACCGGCGCACACGGTCGTGCCGAGCAGACGCAGGTACGGCGACGATGAGCCGAGCAGGCTCGTCGGATCGGACTGGCCGACCTCGACGAGGTGCGCCGTCGCGGTGCGTGCCGTCGCGACGGCTTCGCGGAGACGGTCACCGAAGGCGCCCATGCCATCGACCTGATCGGTGGCGGCGGCGTTGCGCTCGCACTCGTCGAGCAGATCGGTGACGACGCCACCGCCGCGCATGCCGAGCTTGCGACCGACGAGGTCGGCGGCCTGGATGCCGTTGGTTCCCTCGTAGATGGCGGCGATGCGGGCGTCGCGGTAGTGCTGGGCGACCCCGGTCTCCTCGACGTAGCCCATGCCACCGTGGATCTGCACGGCGAGCGACGTCATCTCGTTGCCGACATCGGTACAGAGACCTTTCGTCAACGGGATGAGCAGGTCGGCGCGCTCCTGCCAGAAGCGGGCCTGGTCGGCGTCGCCGGCGGCCTTCGCGGCGTCGGCACGGTCGAGCGCGGCGGCGTTCGTGTAGACGAGGGCGCGCATCGCGTCGATCCACGAGCGCTGCGTCATCAGCATGCGGCGGACGTCGGGGTGCTCGATGATCGGGCTCGACGTGCCGGCCGGTGCACCGATCGCACGGCCCTGCAGGCGCTCCTGGCTGTACTGGAGCGCGTCCTGGTAAGCGCGCTCGGAGATGCTGAGGCCTTCGAGACCGACCGAGAGGCGGGCGTTGTTCATCATCGTGAACATGTTCCGCATGCCCTCGTGCTCGCCACCGACGAGCCAGCCGATCGCGTCCTCGTACGCCATGACGCAGGTCGGCGAGCCGTGGATCCCGAGCTTGTGTTCGATCGAGACGCACTCGACCGAGTTGCGTTCGCCGAGTGAGCCGTCGGTCTCGAGCAGGAACTTCGGCACGACGAACATCGAGATGCCCTTCGTCCCCGGCGGCGACCCGGGGGTGCGGGCGAGCACGAGGTGGACGATGTTGTCGGTCAGGTCCTGTTCGCCCCACGTGATGTAGATCTTCTGACCGGTGATCCGGTGTGCACCGTCGCCCCATCGGGCCGACGCCTCGGGGTCGGGCTCGGCCTTGGTGGTGACGGCGCCGACGTCGGAGCCGGCTTGGGGCTCGGTGAGGTTCATCGTGCCCGCCCACTCGCCCGTCAGCATCTTCGGCAGGTAGGTCGCCTTCTGCTCGTCCGAGCCGTGGGCGTGGATCGCGTCGATCGCGCCCTGGGTCAGCAGCGGGCACAGCGACAGCGCCATGTTCGCCGACGTCAACATCTCCTGGACGCCGATCGCGGAGATCCACGGGAAGCCCGCCCCGCCGTAGTCCGGGTCGAACGGCATGGCCCCGAAGCCGGACTCGACCCATTTCGCGTAGGCGTCGTGGAAGCTCTCGGGTGTCGCGACCGACCCGTCGGGCCGGCGTTGTGACCCGATCGTGTCGCCGTCGCGGTTGGTCGGTGCGACGACCTCGGCCATGAACCGGCCGACCTCGGCCAGTACCTCGTGGATCGTGTCGGCGTCGACGTGCGCGAAGCGATCCGTCCGGGTGATCGTGTCGAGATCTGCCACGTGGTCCATCACGAAGCGGATGTCGTCGAGGGGTGGGGTGTAGTCGCTCACGTGTTCACCTCGAAGCGGTTGGGGAAGCGGTCGGGAAGTCGATTGGGGAAGCGGTCGGGCAGCACCGGGTGCGGCAGGTCGGTCGGTCCGGTGTCGAGCACCGGTCGGCCGGCACAAGTCTCCCCGGCGCCGCCCGTGTTCGGCAACCCGCGCCGGCGGTGGCGGCGCGGTGTGGTGGCGATCTGTCACCGCGCATCGCGCGGATGCATCCCGAGGTGTCCCGCCGTGGCGAACGATCGCGAGTCGGACTGTGATCGCGGCCGGATGGGCTGCTAACTTCCGGGCCGCAAGTACGTGGCTGCGGTCGGTCGATGCCGAGCAGCGGCCGTTGGGGAGAATCAGGGGACACGATGACGCTGACCGAGCAGAGCCAGCCTGCCGCGGGCGGACGATCGGCTGCCACCACGGTGGCGTCGCTCGCCAAGTCGTGGGCAGATCGCGCGCCACGCCAGGTGGCGATGCGCGAGAAGGACTTCGGCATCTGGAAGGAGTACACCTGGGGCGACACCTGGGAGCTGATCGAGCTCGCCGCCCACGGGTTGCTCGCACTCGGCGTCGAGCCGGGCGACCGGGTGTCGATCCACGCCGAAGATCGTCCCGAGTGGGTGATCCTCGACCTCGCGACCGTCGCGGTGCGCGGTATCACGGTCGGTTTCTACCCGACCAATCCCGCGGCCGAGGTCGAGTACCTCCTCCAGGACTGTGGTGCGTGCGTGCACTTCGCCGAGGACGAGGAGCAGTACGACAAGGTCGACGAGATCGGTCGCGAGACGCTGCCCGGTCTCCGCAAGATCATCTTCGTCGAACCGCGGGGCATGGTCGGCAAGGACGACGACCGGCTGCTGTTCTGGGACAACTTCATCGAGGAGGGCCGTCACCACCGCGAGCAGCACCCGAACGCGGTCGCCGAACGCATGGCCGCCGCCCGTGCCGACGACGTGATGACCCTCGTCTACACGTCCGGCACGACGGGTCCGCCGAAGGGCGCGATGCTCACCAACTCGAACTCGGCGTTCTGCATCGACGTGATCGTCAACGCCGGCAACCGGGTGCCCGGTGGTCCGCCGAACCCCAAGGACCAGATCGTCACCTACCTGCCGCTCTGCCACGTCGCCGAGCGGATCTTCTCGACATGGACGATGGTCGGCGCCGGGCCCGTCCTGAACTTCGCCGAGTCGATCGAGACCGTCAACGAGAACCTGCGTGAGGTGCAGCCGACGATCTTCTTCGCGGTGCCCCGCATCTGGGAGAAGTTGCATGCCGTCGCGCTGATCAAGGGCAACGACGCCAGCCGCTTCAAGCGGATGGTCCTCAAGTTCGGGTTGAGCCTCGCCAACCGGATCGGCAAGATCAAGGTCGCCAACGACGGCAACCACACCGTCCAGTCCCGCATCCTCGCCGCGATCGGCTGGGTGCTGGTGTTCCGGGCGATGCGCGAGCGGCTCGGGATGCGCCGGGTCCGCTACGCGAGCTCCGGCGCGGCGCCGATCTCGCCCGAGGTGCTCGAGTTCTTCATCGGCCTCGGCGTGCCGGTGTTCGAGCTGTACGGCATGACCGAGAACTCCGCCGTGGCCACGGCGAATTTCGTCGGTCGCATGAAGCTCGGCACGGTCGGCGAGCCGTACCCCGAGATCGACTTCCGCATCGCCGAGGACACCGGCGAGATCCAGGTGAAGCACGCCGGCGTCTTCAAGGGCTACTGGAACAAGCCGGACAAGACCGCCGAGACGTTCACCGACGACGGCTGGCTGATGACCGGCGACGTCGGGGAATGGGTCGACGGCACCCATGTCCGGATCGTCGATCGCATCAAGCACATCATCATCACCTCGGGCGGCAAGAACATCTCGCCGTCCGAGATCGAGAACAGCCTCAAGACGTCGCCGTACGTCAAGGAGGCCATGGTGATCGGTGAGGGCCGCAAGTACCTGACGGCGCTGATCGGCATCGAACTCGACACCGTCGGTGACTGGGCGCTGCGCCGGAACCTGACCTACACGACCTATCGCGACCTGTCCGAGAAGCCCGAGGTGATCGAGCTGATCCAGGGGGTCGTCGACGCGACGAACGAGAAGTTCGCCCGGGTCGAGAACATCCGCAAGTTCGCCTTGCTCCCCAAGGAGCTCGATCACGAAGACGGTGAGCTGACGGCCACGCAGAAACTCAAGAGGAGTTCGATGATGGAGATGTTCGGCGAGCTCGTGGAGTCGATGTACTCATGAAGCCGGATCAACGGAAGAGGAGCTCGATGATGACCGTGACGATGGGCAGGTTCGGCGAGCCCGCGGAGTCGACGTACTCATGAGCATCGCCACCGCACTCCTCGCCAACGCCGGCACGACGTTCATCCAGACGCTGGTCAAGGCGTTGGCGCTCGGTTCGGTCTACATCCTGATCGCGCTCGGCTTCGTCATCATCTTCAAGGGCACCCAGGTGCTCAACTTCGCTGCCGGCGCGATCTCGATGGCCGGCGCGATCTTCCTCGCGATCATGGTGGGCGACGGCGGTCTGCCGTTCCTGCCCTTCGACAACCCGCTGGCGCCGAGCCTCGACGATCCCGACCTCGTCCTCTGGCTGATCAACCTCGTCATCGTGTTGTTCATCGCCGCCCTGTTCGGGTTGGTCATCGAGCGCATCGCGATCCGACCGATGGTCGGCCAGCCGCTGTTCGCCATGGCGGTCATCACGCTCGGCATCGAGGTCGCCATCCGCCCGTTCAACCTCGACGCCACCGCCATCCAGGCGCGCACGCTGAACGTGCCGTGGGGTGCTGACGCCTGGGAGCTCTGGGGCGCTCAGATCCCCAAGTCGTACGTCGCCGCGATGATCATCGCGACCATCGCCGGCGCCGTGGTCATCCTGTTCTATCGGTCGCGTCTCGGCGTGGCGATGCGAGCGGTCGCGTTCGACCAGGAGGCCGCGATGGCGCAGGGCATCAACGTCGGCCGGGTGTTCGCGATCGCCTGGGGTCTCGGCGCCGCGCTCGCCGCCCTCGGCGCCATCGTCTACGGCATGGCTCCGTTCCCACCCGGTGGCCAGGTCAGCCAGGAGATCCATCCGATCCTCGCGCTGCGCGTCCTGCCGGTGATCGTCCTCGGCGGCCTCGACTCGGCGTCGGGTGCGGTGTACGGCGGACTGATCATCGCGAGCGCCGAGGTGTTCGCCGGCGAGTACCTGTCGCAGTGGAACAGCACGCTCGGTTCCGGCTACTCGACCATCGTTCCGTACGTCGTGATGCTCATCGTCCTGCTGGTGAAACCGTACGGCCTGTTCGGTACGGCCGAGGTTCGGAGGGTCTGACGGTGGCGACCACGCATCATTCCGACGCGCGCGCACACGCGCCCGCGTCGATCACGACGTCGATGACGACCAGGGAGGCCTGCTGACATGTTCGGTCGTCCACTGCTGCGCACCTCGTACGAGCAGGACGCGGCGATGCTGCCGACGGCGTTCCAGAAGGGCGCGCTCGCGGCATTCATGCTGGCGGTCGTCCTCATGGGGCTGGGCAACTCGGTCTTCACCTGGTTGCCGTCGAGCCTGCTCGGCCCGACGTGGATCAACCCGGTGACCAACCTGCTCCCGCTCGCGATCGCAGCGCTCGGGTTCAACATCCTGGTCGGCGTCACCGGCCAGGTGTCGATCGGCCATTCGTTCTTCATGGGCGTCGGGGCGTACACCGCCGTGGCGCTCGGTGGCACCGGCGACGGCGTCAAGGCCTGCGTGCCGTTCCACGACGAACTGGGTCTGCTCGACCAGACCGGCCAGTGCGGCCTCGACTTCCCGATGTGGATCTGGCTGCCGGCGGCCGGGATCATGGCGGCGCTCGTCGGCATCTTCGTGTCACCGGCGGCGGTGAAGGTGCGAGGTCTCTACCTCGCGATCGTCACCCTCGGTCTGGTGTTCATCGGCCTCCACCTCGGGCGCATGCTGCCCGAGTACGCGGGTGACTTCGAGTCCGGTCGTCGCTGGCCGTCGCTCGACATCAAGATCTGGAGAGAAGAGACGCCGCTCGTCCAGATGACCGAGGACGGCAAGTGGTTCGGCCTGATCCACCTCTCCGAGGAGCAGAAGCAGTTCTTCTTCCTCCTCGCGCTGCTGGTGGTCTTCACGATCCTGGCCAAGAACATCATCCGCAGCAGGACGGGCCGGGCGCTCGCCGCCATCCGCGACCGCGACATCGCGGCCGAGGTGATGGGCGTCCCCGAGTTCAAGTACAAGCGGATCGGGTTCGCCCTCAGCTCGTTCTACGCCGGCATCGGCGGGGCGCTGTGGGCGTCCTACCTCGGTCGTGCCTCGCCCGTCGACTGGAACCTCTTCCTCGCGGTCGACTTCATCGCGATCCTGCTCATCGGCGGCGTCGGCACGATCGTCGGCACCCTGCTCGGCACGGTGTTCGTCGAGCTGATCCCCGACGTCGTCGAGACGTTCACCGAGTGGCTCGCCGAGCAGACCGAGGCGGCCCCGCCCCTCGGCTGGATCGCCAACCTGCTGCTCACCGAGGGCGAGGGCGACTTCGGTCCGATCTCGCTCGCCTCGACCGCTCCTGGCTGGCCGATGAGCGTGTTCCAGTGGAACTTCGTCATCTACGGCGTGCTGATCGTCATCTTCTTGATCTTCGAGCCGCTCGGTCTGTACGGCATCTGGATCAAGATCCGCAACTACTGGAAGCGGTGGCCGTTCAGCTACTGACCCAACCGACCTCCGCCGTGATCGGCGGCGCGGTGCCCGACATGTGAGACTGGGCATCGTGAACAGATGTGGGCACCGACTCGGTGCCCCAACACCCAACAACAGGGGGAAACCAATGAGAAGAAAGTCAAAGGCACTGGCTTCGCTGGTGGCGGCTTCGCTCGTGATCGCAGCCTGTGGTGGCGATGACGACGACGACGCCACGCCGGCCGAGGAACCAGCCACTGAAGAGCCGGCGGACGACGCCGAAGAGCCGGCCGACGACATGGAAGAGCCGGCCGACGACATGGAAGAGCCGGCCGACGACATGGAGGAGCCGGCCGACGACATGGAAGAGCCGGCCGACGACATGTCCGACGAGCCCGCGACCGACGTCGTCACCGACTTCGGTGTCGACGCCGAGAACATGGTCATCCGGGTCGGCCTCAACGCCGACCTCACCGGCCCGTTCGCGTCACTGGTCGTCGACATCGTCGAGGCCCAGAAGGTCTACTGGGAGGTGTTCAACGAGGCCGGCGGCTACCGCGGCTGGACCGTCGAGCCCGTCGTGATCGACTCCGGCTACGCCACCGACAAGGGCATCCAGAACTATCAGGAGTTCGCCCAGGAGTCGGAAGAAGGCGTGCTGATGATCACCGAGAACACCGGTTCGCCGATCACCTCGGCGATCGCGCTCGACGCCGCCGACGACAACATGTTGACGATCCCGCTCTCGTGGGCATCGCTCTGGCCGGACCCCGAGTACGGCTCGGCGATCCTCGAGAAGCAGGCGACGTACTGCATCGAGTCGATCAACGGCGTCGAGTGGCTGAAGGACCTCGTCGAGAGCGAGGGTGGCGAGGCCACCCTGGCGATCATCGGTCGTCCGGGTGAGTACGGCGAGGACGGCTCGGCCGGCGCGAAGATCGCGGCGGAGGAGCTCGGTATCCCGATCGTCTACGACGGCACCGGTGCCGTCGCCGGCGACGACCGGACCGCGGTCATCTCCGAGCTCGTGAACTCCGAGGCGACGATCGTCTGGAACACGCTGACCCCAGGTGAGCTGCTCGACATCTTCGGCAACGCCGTCAGCCAGGGCTTCACCGGCTACTGGTCCGGCAACTCGCCGTCGTTCAGCTACCCGGTCCACATGCCGTCCGACTTCGCGGATCAGTTCTCGCAGTACTACTTCCAGTCGTACTACCAGGCGCCGTGGGCGACCCCCGGCATCCCGGAGATGGATCGTCTCGTGGCCGAGATGACCGCGCGTCGTCCCGACCTCAACATCTCGGACGCCTACACCACGGGCTGGATCGAGGGCATGATGGCCGAGACGCTGTTCCGTACGGCGATCGACCAGGGTGACCTCACCCGCGAGAACATCGTGGCGATCTCGCAGGATCCGAGCTTCAGCGTCGACTTCGGTGGCCTGTCCGCGAACCAGTCGTGGCCGCAGGACTACAACGAGGCGCTGGTGCGCTCGACCTGGATCTACGACGTCGATGCGTCGCAGTACAACCTGATCCCGATGTCGGAGGTCACCGCCGACAACCCGGGCTCGTCGGGTCTCATCCCGATCGAGCAGGACTACGTCGGAACGGTGGCTGGCAGCTACCAGTTCGACGGCCCCTGCATCGAGCCGAGCTCCTGACACGCAACTGACTGCGTCGGGGTCGGGCACCTTCGGGTGCCCGACCCCGGTGCGGCGTCCGACCGCCACCGCCCACCGCCAGGGTCCACCGATCGACAAGGAACGAAATCGTGCTCGAAGTCGCCAACCTCGAAGTCGTCTACAACGAGGTGATCCTGGCCCTGCGCGGCCTGTCGATCGAGGTCCCCGACGGCCAGATCGTCGCCCTGCTCGGCTCGAACGGTGCCGGCAAGACCTCGACGGCCCGTGCCATCACCGGCCTGCTGGACGTTCACGAGGGCAAGACGACCAAGGGCACGGTCACCTGGAACGGCAAGCAGCTGCCCATCCACGACCCGGCCGCCATCGTGCGCACCGGGATCAGCCAGGTGATGGAGGGCCGTCGCATCTTCGCCGAGCTGTCCGTCGACGAGAACCTGATCACCGGCGCGTTCACGAACCGCAGCCGTGAGAAGCACAACTACGACCGGGTGATGGAGTTGTTCCCGCGACTCGGCGAACGACGCACCCAGACCGCCGGCCTGCTGTCCGGCGGCGAGCAGCAGATGCTGGCGATCGGGCGTGCCCTGATGGCCGAACCCGAGCTGCTCATCCTCGACGAGCCGTCGCTCGGTCTCGCGCCCAAGCTCGTCGAGCAGGTGCGCGACGTGATCGTCGAGATCAACCAGCAGGGCACGAGCGTCCTGCTGATCGAGCAGAACGCGATGATGGCGCTCTCGATCGCCAACTACGGCTACATCATGGAGACCGGCAAGGTGGTGATGGACGGCGACGGCGCGAAGCTCCGCGACGACGACGACGTCAAGGAGTTCTACCTCGGCCTCCACGGCGACGAGGGCGAGAAGAAGTCGTTCAAGAACATCAAGCATTACAAGCGCCGCAAGCGCTGGGCATCGTGATCGCGATGGAGCCGGCGATGAACATCAAGCACACTGAGACCGACGTGCGCCGTCAGCGCTGGGCGAGCTGACGCCGTCCGGTGACCTGGAACAAGGAATCGATGCGATGACCGATGATCTCTCGACCACGGCGGTGACCGGCACCGAGGTGTCCGTCGCGCCGGGGCAGCCGCTGCTCGACGTGCAGGGCATCACGCTCCGATTCGGCGGCGTGACCGCGATCAACGACGTCTCGTTCGACGTGCACCCGGGTGAGCTGTTCGCCATCATCGGCCCGAACGGCGCGGGCAAGACCACCTTC
>JAUHYJ010000098.1 GCA_030425785.1 Acidimicrobiia bacterium
TCGGCGTTCGCCGTGCAGGACACGGCGAGGGTCGCTGCCGCCCGCAGGTTCAACGTGACGTCGAGCCCCGCCACGATGCGTGCCGCGTGCAGACCGCTCGCGTCCCAGTCGAACATGACGTCGATCGACGGGTCGATGCCGCCGTCGACCGACGACGTGAGCCTGGCCGCGGTACCGCAGCCGAGGCTGTCGTTGTAGGCGGTCGTGCCCATCGGCTGCGACTGCGTCAGACGGCCTTCGGCACCCGACAGCGGTGCGGTGAACGCGAACGATCCGGCCGGGACGGCGTCGGCGAGCCGGGCGCGCTCGGCGCTGACGACGAGCGTCCCATCCGGCCCCGGCGTGATGGACGTGACCCGCCGGAGCAGACCCGAGGGTGCGTCGGGACCCGGTTCGGCGACCAGGATCGAGCCGATCTCGACGTCGGCGTCGGCCGTGAGCGCCAATTCGATGGTCTCGTCGTCGTCCGGCGCACCGTCGATCGACACGATCTGTTCGTTGCCGATCGCCACGGTCTCGTCGGCGATCGTCGGTGCCGTCGTGCCGGCCGGCGCCAACAGGTAGCCCACGACGTCGGCGATCAGATGAGCGTCGCCCGCGTAGTTGTACAAGCTGACCTCGCCGCCCGCGCCCACCGGTGCGAGCACCAGGTTCGGGATCGTCTGTCCGGCGACCATGTTGAGCGACGACGCCGTCGGCATCGGCTCGCCGGTCGGCCACGTCGTCACGTAGGACGGCGCTGTCGGTTCGGTCACGGTGACGTTGAGCAGTACGGCGGTGACGCCGTCGTCCGGGACCCCGCCGACGCCGGTGACGTCCAGCTCCACACTGCGGTCCTCGCCGACCGGACCCAGGTGCCCGCCCGTGCCGTCGCGCGTGTCCAGCAATCGGGCTGGGGTGACGGTGGTCAACTCGGACGCGGCCGGGATCCAGCCGGTGACGTCGGCGACGAGGTGGGCGTCGCCGGCGTAGTTGTAGAGCGACACGCGGCCGCCGTCGCCGACCTTGGCGACGACGAGGTTCGCGAACACCTCGCCGGGCAGCGCATTCAGCGACGAGGCGGTCGGGCGTGGCTGACCCGACGGCCAGACCGTGATGAAGGTGGGAGCGGTCGGCGACACGATCGTGACGTTCAGTACGACGCCACCGACACCGGTCGATGGGACGCCGCCTCGTCCGACGACGTCGAGCTCGACGACGCCCTCCGGGCCGAGCGGGACGGCGTCGGGGACGCCCAGGGGCTCGCGAGTGTCCAGCACTCGTGCCGGCGTCACCGGGACGATCGCCGCGACGCCGTCCGGTGCGCTCGCGGCCATCGCCGGCGCGGCGCCTTGGCGCGCGTCGATCGTGACCCCGATGGAGGTGAACAGTGCGGCGGCGGCGAGCAGTGCCGTGGCCGCGTTGGCGCGGCCGTGTCGCCGCCGTCCGATTTCCCGCATCCCGACAGTCGACCAGACGTGACTTATGTGCTACTTAAGCCACATGTCGGTGGACCGCTCGCCGCGCCTCAGCGTCCTCGGGACGGTCCGCCTGCACGTCGGGGACACGTCGTTCGCCGTACCCGGCCGTCTCAAGCAGCGACTGCTGTCGCGCCTCGCACTGACCCCCGATGTCGACGTCGGGGCCGACGCGCTGATCGATGCGCTGTGGGGCGATCACCCGCCGCGCACGGCGCGTTCGTCACTCCACGTGCACCTCAGCCATCTCCGCGACCGCCTCCGGTCGGCCGGGTTCGATCGTCTGGTGGAGACCTCGCCCGACGGCTACCGGCTCGCGCTCGATCGCCACTCGATCGATGCCTGGCGTTTCGAGGCGTTGGTGCTCGAGGGGCGCGCGGCGGTCGGGGCCGGGCAGGCCCGCCGGGCTCGTGACCTGTTGCAGGATGCACTCGAGCTCTGGGGTGAGCCGTTCGCCGAGCTCGCCGATCTGCCGGTCGCGCTGTCCGAGCGACATCGATTGACCGCTCACCACGAGATCGCGTGCGACGAGTTGCTCGAGACCCTGCTCCAGTTGGGTGAGTTCGGCCGGGCCATCCCGCTGGCGACGTCGACCCTGGCGACGCGGCCTGTTCGCGAGCGGCCCTACGTCCTGCTCATGCGGATGTACCTCGCGAGGTCCGAGCGCGCGCGAGCGCTCGAGGTCTACCGCGTGGCGACGTCGGTGCTCGTCGACGAGATGGGGGCGGCGCTGTCCGACGAGATCCGGGCGCTCGCCGACCGAGCCGCCGGCGCGGCCGCGTCCGGGCCGCTCGAGCAGCCCCGCCGCATCAGCGTCGACATCACGGCGAGCGCGACCCTGCACGTGCCGGTCGATGCCTCGATCGCTCCGCTGCTCGAGTCGATCTCGGCCGATGCCGACGCGGCGTGGCGACGGGTCGCTCACGTTCGGCTCTCGCCGGGCGGTGCGACACCACTCGCGCCGCTGCTCGACCTGCTCGGTCTCGCTGCGCCGCGCCGGTTCGGTCGCGACGGTGATCTCCGCCGGTTCTACGCCTCGATCACCGATCGGCTCGTGGCGACGTACTCGGCGTCGCCCGTCCTCGTGATCGAAGGGTTCGAGCACGCCGACGACCTCGTCGCCGGCTACCTGCGATTCGCACTCGCTCGGCCCGGTCCCGATCCGTTCACGGCGATCCTGCTCGACGCCGGCACGGCGGGGACCGCACCGTGGATCGCGGACGTGTGCCCCGAGCGGGCCGCGCCGCCCCTTGCGGTCGTGCCCTCGCTCGACGCGCAGCTCGCGAGGCTGAACGCCGACGAGATGATGATGCTCGAGCTCATCGCCACCGCCGATCGACCGGTGGCCGTCGACGTGGTCGCCGTCGCGAGCGACCTGGCGGTCTCGCGCTCCGGTGAGGTGCTCGAGCGGCTCGCCGGACGCAGCCTCGTCGCGCTGGACGATCGGGGTCGCGTCGACCTCGTCGCCACGGCGGTGGCCGAGCAGATCACCGCCGACCTCGGAGATGATCTGGCGTCCCGGCACCTCGCACTGGCGGGTGCGTTCGCGCGTCGGCGCCGCGGTCGTGGTCTGCCCGGGGCTGACGAGGCGCGGCACCGGGTCGCCGCCCTGCCGGTGTCCGACGACCCGCACGTGTGGCAGGTCGTCCGGGAAGCCGCGCGCGAGCTCGATCGCGTCGGCCGCCACCGCGAGCTGGTCCGGCTCGGAGCGGCGCTGTCGATCGACTGGCCGGACGATCTGGACGCGATCGTGACGTCGGTGTTCGTGGGGCGCGCGCACCTGCGCGTCGGTGATGCGAGCGAGGGCCACCGGCTGCTCATGCGGGCCGCGGCCGAGCTGCGGTCGCAGGGCGCGGCGGTCGAGTTCGCCGATGCCGTGCGATTCCTCGCCGAGGGCCGTTCGCCCCAGCGCACCGACGAGACGTTGCGCACGCTCGTGCAGGAGGCGCTGACCACCATCGGCCCGGCGCCGACCACCACGCGAATCCAGCTGATGACCCATCGTGCGAGCCATCGGTTCCTGGTCGACCCGATCGAGGCAGCATCGCTCGGGCGAGCCTGCCGGGACGCGGCGCGCGGCGCGGCGCCGGAGGTCGAGGCCCGCGCCGTCACCGGCTACATCCAGACGCTCATGCGTCCCGACATGGTCGCCGATCGGCGGCAGCTCGCGCTCGAGGCCCAACAGCTCGCTCGCCGGGCAGGCTCGACCGAGATCCTGGTGCTGGCGCTCACCTACGAGGCCATGACGCTGGTCGAGCTGGGTCGGCCACGCGAGGCGATCCCGCCGCTGCAGTACGCAGATGCGCTCGCGGCCGAGGCCGGTGAGCCGAGAATGCACTGGTGGGCCGCGGCGTGGCGGGCCCTGGTCGACGTCGTACTCGGCGACACGCTCGATGTCGAGGACCGCTGTCGTGACGCCTACGAACGGTGGCCGTCGGCGACCGAGAGCGACCCGTTCGAGTGCTTCGCGAGCCAGATCGCGATGCTGCGATTCCTCGCCGGACGCGGCGCGGAGCTCACACCGGTGCTCGACGACCTCGTCGACGGCCCGGCCGCCGATTCGTACCTCGGCCCTGCGGCGCTGGCGTTCGCGCAGGCGGGTCTCGACCGACGGGCACTCGATGTGCTCGACCGCCTGCTCGTGACGGCCGAGCACTCGCGCTGCGCCGACATCCGCACGCCGATGTCGCTCGCGCTCGGTGCCGAGGCCGCCGGACTGCTCGGTGCCCGACGGGCCGGTCGCCGACTGGCCGAGCTGATCGCGCCCGTGGTCACTGCGCACGTCGTCCTGAACATCTGGGGCGGTGGAGGCTTCTACTGGGGCTCGCTCCACCATGCGCACGCCGTAGCGCTCCGGCTCGCCGGGCGCCGGCCGGCCGCGATCTCGGCACGCGACCTGGCCGTGGCCGCGCACGACCGTGCCGAGGTGCCGATCTTCCTGGCGCGCTCCGAGGCGCTGCCGGTGTGACTCAGCGCTCGCTCGACGCCCACCAGCCGTCGACGAGGGCGGCCACCTGGTCGGATCGTTCGGTGTGAGCGGCGTGCCCAGCACCGTCGACGACCGCGAGCTCGCCCTGGGGGAGTCCGGCCACCAGGCGTTCGCCGATCTCCCGGAACTTCGTGTCGAGCTCGCCGGCGATCACGAGCGTCGGCACGCGGATGGCGCCGAGCCGGTCCCAGAGCGAGGCCTGAGCGCCGGTGCCGGCGGTTCGCAGACTGTGCGCGAGGCCGGCGGCGGTGTTGCGGCGACGGTGCTCGACGTCCGCCAGTTGGCGGGGGAGGGTTGCGAACAACGGGGCGTCGAGCCACTCGTCGATGAACCGCTCCACGCCGATCGCTTCGATCCGGCGGGCTCGGTCGTCGTCGAGCCGCCGCCGGCCGATGCGCTCGGCCTCGTCATCGAGCCCGGCCGTGGCACCGATCAGCACGAGCCGCTCGACCGGCGACTCGTCGAGCAGGGCGACGTGGAGTGCGACCCGGCCGCCCATCGAGTAGCCGACGAAGGTGGCAGGCCCCGTGATCGCTGCGAGCTCGGCGGCGGCGTCGTCGATGCCGCCGCCGTCGTGGGCGCTGAGCCCGTGCCCCGGCAGATCGGGCAGCACGAGCGTTGGCCGACGCCCGCGCTCGGCCCGACGGCCTGCGATCGCGTGGGCGATGCGGTGCCCGTGGTGGTGCGTCTGGGTGAACCCGTGCAGGACGACGAGCCGGTCAGCGGCCGGCGGGTCAGATGTCGCAGGCATCGTCGTCGCAGGTGCCGGCATCAGGCGCGGCCGCACCGACGGCCGCTCGCTCGGCGATCTGCGTCTCGGCAAGGCGCCGCAGGACGTTCACGAACGTCTCGGTGTCCTGCGCGCCGGGGATCGCCCACCGGCCGTCGATGACGAACGTCGGCACGGCGGAGATGCCGTGGTCGGCCGCCTGCTCGAGGTACTCGGCGACCTCGCTGCGGCCGGCGTCGCTCGCCAGGAACCCGAGCACCTGCTCGCGGTCGGCGCCGAGCTCGGCGGCACAGTCCGCGAGGGTCTCGGGCAGCCCGATGTCGAGCCCGTCGACGAAGTACGCCTGCAGCAGCCGTTCCTTCAACGCGACCTGGTCGAGCCCGCTCTCGGGTTGTTCGGCCCACCAGAGCAGGCGGTGCGCCAGCAGGGTGTTGGCGCGCAGCGCGCGCTCCATCCGGAAACCGAGCCCTTCGCCGGCGGCGGCGTCGGTGACCCGGTCGATGATCGCCCTGGCCTGCTCGGGTCCGCCGAACTTGCGGGCGTACGCATCGAACACCGGGCCCGACTTCCCGGGCGACGCCGTCGGGTCGAGCTGGTAGGGCCGGTAGACGACGTCGAGGTCGATCTCACCGTCGAGCCCGGTGGCGGCCCGCTCGAAGCGCCGCTTGCCGATGTAGCACCACGGACACACGACGTCGGACCAGATCTCGACGCGCAGGGTCGGGGTGTCGGTCGTCGGGGCGGAATCGTCGGTGACCGTCATGGAACCATCGTACGACCCGTATCGTCGGGGCCCATGACCGGGTCGGCCATCGGTGACGCCAACGCGACGGCCTGTGCCACGCTCGTCGACGAGTGGGTGCGGTGCGGGCTCCGCCACGCCGTGATCGCACCCGGCTCACGCTCGACGCCGCTCGCGCTCGCGTTCGCACAGCGCGACGACCTGCAGGTCCACGTGGTGCACGACGAGCGGGTGGCGGGCTTCGTGGCGCTCGGGCTCGGCCTCGACGGGACGCCGGCCGCGCTGGTGTGCACCAGTGGCACCGCCGCCGCGAACTTCCTCCCGGCCGTCGTCGAAGCCGGGCTGTCGGCGGTGCCGATGCTCGTGTTGACCGCCGACCGGCCACCCGAGTTGCGCGGGATCGGCTCACCGCAGACGATCGACCAGATCGAGCTCTACGGGCGTTCGGTGCGCTGGTTCCACGACGTGCCGGCGCCCGACGAGGCCGACCCGGCGACCTGGCGACCGCTGGCGCAACGAGCCTTCTCGGTGTCCGACGCCGGCCCGGTCCATCTCAACCTGCCGTTCCGCGAACCCCTCGTCGGGTCGGCGACCGATCTGCCCGAGCCGATCGGCCCACCGCTGCCGGTGCCGCGGGCGCGTGCCGTGAACCCACAGGTCGCGGCCTCGTACGACCACCAGCGGGGCATCGTCGTGGCAGGCGGTCGCAGCGGTGTGCCCGCCGACGACGTCGTCGCGTTCGCCGAGCGCGTCGGGTGGCCGATCCTCGCCGACCCGTGCTCGGGCCTGCGAGCGAGCGATCCCGCCGTCACCGCGTTCGACTCGATGCTCCGCCACCGCGAGTTCGCGGACGCCCACGCACCCGAGGTCGTCGTCCGGGTGGGACGTGCGCCCGCATCGAAGGTCCTCTCGCAGTGGCTCGTCCGGGTCGGGGCACCCGTGCTCCAGGTGGGCGGGCCCGGCGTGGTCAACCCCGAGCGCAACGTGGTCGCCGAGTGCTCGCTCGACGACCTCGCAACACTGTCCGGCGCCGCCAACACGCCGTGGCTGAGCCGCTGGCAGCACGCCGATCGGCGCGCCGAGGGCGTGCTCGACCGGTTGCTGGCCGACCGGGTCTGCGAACCCGCGGTGGCGCGGACCGTGTCGCGCCTCGCGATCGACGGCGACGTCGCCCTCGTGGCCGCGTCGTCCATGCCGATCCGTGACGTCGAGTGGTACGGCGGCGCCGTCACGGCTCACGCCAACCGCGGCGCGAACGGCATCGACGGAGTGGTGTCGACCGCACTCGGCATCGCGCTCGCCGGCACCCCCTCGATCGCACTCGTCGGCGACATCGCCTTCGTGCACGACTCGAATGCGCTCGTCGCGCTCGCCCGCCGTCGTGCCGACCTGCGCATCGTGGTCGTCGACAACGGCGGTGGCGGCATCTTCAGCTTCCTGCCGCAGGCGTCCGAGCTCGCACTCGAACGATTCGAGCAGCTGTTCGGCACACCCCACGGCACCGACGTGGTGGCGCTCGCGGCGGCACACGACGTCGACGCGACGACGGTCGCCACGCTCGACGAGCTGCGCGATCGGGTCGCTCGCCCCGGTCCGTCGGTGACGCGTGTCGTCACCGATCGAGCCGAGAACGTGACGGTCCACGACGAACTGCACGCGGCGGTCGCCCAGGTGCTGTCGAGCCGATGAGCGCGCGACTCGGCTGGTTGAACGACCGCCAGCGCGACGGTGGCGTCGACCGCGTCACCTTGCCGACCGGGGTGCCCGGCGCGCTGTTCCTGTGCGGCAAGCAAGCCGTCGCGACCCGGTACGAGTCGGACGCGTGGGACACGATCGTGTGCCTCACCGAACGCCATGAGCTCGACGGCCACTACCCGGACTACGTCGCCTGGCTCGACGCCGCTGGGCCCGCCGCGACGGGCCCGTCCCCGAGGATCTGGCGCCCGATCCCGGACCTGCACGCGCCGACCCTCGTCGAGATGCGCGCGCTGGCCGGCGACGTGGCGGCCCGCCTGCGTGCGGGGGAGCGGGTGCTGATGCACTGCGCGGCCGGGAAGGGCCGGGCCGGCACGACCGCGGTGTGCGTCCTCGTCTCGCTCGGCCTCGACGCCGACGAGGCGCTGGCGGTCGTCGGTACCTGCCGACCCGGTGCCGGCCCCGAAGTCGGCGCCCAACTCGATCTCGTGAGGAGCTTCGTCGCATGATCGAACCACTCGTGTCCCCGGACGACATCGACGCCGCGGCGGCACGCATCGGCCCGTACGTCCGGCGAACACCGGTGATCGAACACGGTCCGCTGACACTCAAGCTCGAACTCCTGCAGCACGCGGGGTCGTTCAAGACGCGCGGGGCGTTCAACCGGGTGCTCGGCGAGTCGTCGATCCCCGACGCCGGGCTGATCGCAGCCAGCGGCGGGAACCACGGTGCAGCACTGTCGTACGTCGGCGGGGCACTCGGGATCCGGACCGAGATCTTCATGCCGTCGACCTCGCCCGACATCAAGCGTCGCAACATCGAACGGTTCGGGGCGAGCGTCACGATCGTCGACGGCTACTACGACGATGCGCAGGCGGCGGCCGATGGACGTCGGGCCGAGACCGGCGCCATCGAGATCCACCCGTTCGACCATCCGGTCACCGTGGCCGGGCAGGGGACCATGGGGCGCGAGCTCGACGGCCAGATCGCCGGGTTCGACACGCTGGTCGTGGCGGCCGGCGGCGGGGGCTTCGTCGCCGGCCAGGCCGCCTGGTTCCGCGACCGCGCCCGGATCGTCAGCGTCGAACCGGTGACCTCGCAATGCCTGCGTGCCGCCCGGGCCGCCGGCGAGCCCGTCGACGTCGAGGTCGCAGGCGTCGCCGCCGACTCGCTCGGCGCCCGCCGGCTCGGAGCCGTCCCGTGGTCGGTCGTGCGCCACTTCGTGGACGAGTCGGTGGTGGTGACCGACGACGACATCCGGGCCGCACAGCGCGAGCTGTGGGACGAGCTCCGGCTGATCGCCGAACCCGGTGGTGCTGCCGCGCTGGCCGCCATCCGAAGCGGTGCGTACCGGCCGGCGGACGGTGAGCGCGTCGTGGTGGTCGTCTGCGGCAGCAACGCCGATCCGTCGACGATCGTGTAGCCCGATCAGGTGAGGGTTATCCCTCGCTCGTCATCGGGACATCTTGGTATCACGGGCGTCCGCCGGCTGTCACGCTGGCCACATGGGTGAACGGGAGACTCGACGTCCGGTGCCGCGGCGCCGGTGGGCCTTCGTGCTGGGCGCACTGCTCGCATCGACCGGGGCGGTGGGTCGACCACCGGTCGCCGATGCGTACGTCGAGCCCTCGGCGCAACGGTGCTTCACGGTCGAAGGCGGTTGGAAGGATGCTGCGCTGGTCAACCTGACCCCCGTCCAGGCTGTCGGCGCGGGCGACGGTCAGCTCATCTCGTGGGACGTGCGCGACGACCCGCCGCTCGCGTCGAACGTGAACTTCACGCTCGGTTCGGTCGATCCGAACGTCGCGATCACCCCGATCGGGTCGAACGGCGAGGTCTGCTTCCAGAACTCGATCCACTCCCAGGTCGACCTCGTCGCCGACCATCTCGGCACGATCGTCGATCACGCCTACCGGAGCGCGACCGCAACGGGCGCGCCGAACCGCGTCGTCGACACCCGGATCGGCCAGGGTGGCGACCGTTT
>JAUHYJ010000769.1 GCA_030425785.1 Acidimicrobiia bacterium
ACCTGGACATGCCGAGCGACGACCGGTGGCCGTTCGGCGGCCGGGCCGAGCAGCGGTTCACCGTCGACGCCGACGGCATCACCTTGACCATGACCGTGCGGGCGGACGACCGTGCGTTCCCGGTCTCGTTCGGATGGCACCCGTGGTTCGTCAAGCCGGCCACGCTCGACTTCCGACCGACGGCGATGTACCCCCGCGACGACGAGTGGATCGCCCTGCCCGACACCGTCGACGTGCCACCGCCGCCGTGGGACGACGCGTTCGTGAACACCGAACCCGTGGTCGCGGTGGTCGACGGGGTCGAGCTGCGCCTGACGTCCGACTGCTCGACGTGGGTCGTGTTCGACATGCGCGAGCACGCCACCTGCATCGAACCGCAGACCGCCCCGCCCGACGCCTTCAACACCACCTCGCCGAGAATCGGGCCCGGCGAGCATCGCACGGCGTGGTATCGAATGGACACCCGATCGTTGCGGGCGTGATGATCACCCTCGGCATCACCGGCCGGTAGCACCGGTCGAAACTCCGCGAAAACCGCGAGGAGAACGCCTCCGACACCTCTGGACGGGCAGAGGAGGAGGCTCATGCACCATGTCCGACATCGCCGACGCAGAACTCGTGACCGCTCATCTGGCGGGCGATCGCGGCGCGCTGGCAGCGATTTACGACCGGTACGCGGACACGTTGTACGACACCGCGGCGGCCATGACCCGCAACCGGCACGACGCCGCCGACGTGATGCAGGACGTCTTCGTCGTCGCGGCGGAGCGACTCGGGCAGCTGCGCGACCCGTCGCGCCTGAAGCCCTGGCTCTTCGCGATCCTGCGCAACGAGGTGTACCGCCGCACCGGCAAGGGTCGCCGCACGGTCGCGACCGACTTCACCGAGGTCGCCGCTGAGATGTCCCTCCCCCCGACCGAGCACGACGGCGCCGAGGCCGCCGAGTACGAGGAGCTCGCCGCGCTCGTGCGCGGGGCCGCGGCCGGCCTCGACGAACGCGACCAACTCGTGCTCGAGCTGACCGTCCGCCAGGGGCTCGAGGGCGACGACCTCGCCGACGCGCTCGGCGTGACGCCGCAGCAGTCGTACAACCTCGTCCACCGGATGCGTCAGCGGACCGAGCGCAGCCTCGGTGCGTACTGCGTGGCTCGGGCAGGGCGCCGCGACTGCCCCGAGCTCGCGAAGATCCTGAGCGGATGGGACGGCGAGTTCACCGTGCTGATCCGCAAGCGTGTGGCGCGCCACGTCGACGGGTGCGACACCTGTGAGCGCAAGCGCCGTGCGCTCGCGCCGCTCGCGCTGTTCGGTGCGGCACCGGCGTTCGCAGCCCCCGCCGACCTCCGCGACCGGGTGCTCGGCGCCGCCGGGCGGGTGTCGCCGGCGACCGGCGCCGCGGCCGGTGGCGCCGCGGCGTACGGCTTCGCACGGCCCGGCGGGTTCCCGTCCGCCGTCGGAGCGGCCCGCACGCTCGCACTCTGGATCGTCGTCGCCGCCGCCGCGCTGATGCTCTCGCTCGGCACGGCCGTCTTCGTCCTCGCCGACGGCGGCGACGACGCGAGCTCGCTCACGACGACCACGCTGGGTGCCGCGAGCGGTGGGACGGGCACGACGACCACGGTGGCGGGCGACGGCACGCTGTCCGCCTCGCCGATCCCGCTGCCGGCGACGAGTATCACCACGACCGTCCCGGACTCGACCAGCTCGACGTCCACCTCGACGTCGTCGACGAGCTCGTCGTCGACCTCGACGACGACCTCGACGACCAGTTCGACCACGTCGACCACCACGACGAGCACGTCGACGACGAGTTCGACCAGCACGACGACCACGACGTCGACGACGACGACGACCTCCACGACGAGCACGACGACCACCACCAGCTCGACGACACCGCCCGCCCCCGGCTCGCTGTCGCTCTCGGCCGGCGCCGTCGACTTCGGCACCACGGTGAGCTCGACGCGGGTGT
>JAUHYJ010000770.1 GCA_030425785.1 Acidimicrobiia bacterium
GGCGACCGCCGAGTCGACCCCGCCCGACAGCCCACAGATCACCCGCTCGTCACCGACCTGGGCCCGGATCGCGGCCACCTGCTCCTCGATGACCGAGGTCATGCTCCAGCTGGTCGTGCAGCCCGCGAGCTCGTGCAGGAACCGTTCGAGGATCGGCATCCCGAACGGCGAGTGCACGACCTCGGGATGGAACTGCACCGCCCAGATCTTGCGTTCGTCGCACTCGAGCGCGGCGACGGGCGCATCCTTGGTGGTGGCGGTCGGCGTGAACCCGGGCGGCGCCACCGTGATCGCGTCGAAGTGGCTCATCCACACGTCGTGGGTGTCGGGGACGTCCGCGGGGAACAGCGACGAGTCCGCGATCCGGGTGAGGACGGCGCGCCCGTACTCGCCTGCCATGCCGCGACCGACGGTACCGCCGAGCTGCGTCGCGATCAGCTGGGCGCCGTAGCAGATGCCGAAGATCGGGATGCCGAGGTCGTAGATCTCGGGGTCGAGCCGCGGGGTGCCCTCGATGTTCACGCTCGCCGGCCCGCCCGACAGGATGATCGCCGACGGCGCCTTGTCACGCACCTGGGCGGCCGTGATGCGGTGCGGCACGATCTCGGAGAACACGCTGAGCTCGCGCACGCGACGAGCGATCAGCTGTGCGTACTGGGCACCGAAGTCGACCACCAGCACCGTGTCGTGCGAGACCGGATCGATGTCGTTCGGATCGGGGTCGTGAATGTTGGTGTCGGCGTCGCTCGTCAAGCCACCGATGGTAGACAGTCGGCGTGACCCGGCGCACGATCACGATGCTGCTGTTGTGGCTCGCGGTACTGCCCGGTGGCGCGGCGCTCGCCGGTACCCCCGGCGAGCCGCCGGCGACCCCACCGCCGAGCACGTTCAACGTCTTCTATCCCGAGGAGCGACCGTTGAGCGATTGCCTGAGCGCGGTGCCGAAGCCGGGCTGCGGCAGCGAGGCGCGCGGCGGCTGGCGCCAGGCGACGATCTTCGGGCTCATCATCGGCGCGTTCGGGTTCATCGTGTGGCGTGTGGTGCGCAGCGCTCGGTCCAACACGGCGACGAATCGGCAGTCCGCAGACCGGTGACCGATCCGCGTCCGTCCTTCCGCACGGATCGTCTGTCCGGCGAGCCGATCGTCGCCGCCCACGCCGCCGAGCTCGCCCCGGTGCTGGCCGACCCCGAGGTGCACCGCTTCCTGAACGGCGAACCCGAGACCGAGAGCGAGCTCCGGGATCGGTTCGAACGGCTCGAATCGGGATGGAGCCCCGACCGCACACAGCGGTGGTGGAAGTGGATCGTGCGACGTCACGACGGCACGGCCATCGGGTTCGTCGAGGCCACCATCGAGCCGACGATGTTCTACGTCGGCTACGTGCTGGGCACCGAGC
Organism: Acidimicrobiia bacterium; assembly: GCA_030425785.1. Taxonomy (GTDB): domain Bacteria; phylum Actinomycetota; class Acidimicrobiia; order Acidimicrobiales; family Ilumatobacteraceae; genus Ilumatobacter. The sequence continues at coordinate 1,398 of JAUHYJ010000770.1, forward strand.
ATCATCGACAGGGCTACGGCCGCGAGATGACCGCAGCGGTCATCGAGCTCGTCGTCGACCGCTTCCCGGTCGAGTACTGCCTGATCGAGATGGACGTCGACCACGTCGCCTCGATCGCGCTCGCCGAGTCGCTCGGAGCTCGCCGCGTCGACACCGTCACCGGTGAGGACGGCCACCGCGAGCACGTGTACCGGATCGACCGCTGACCGGGTGCGATACTGCTTCGCATGCAGAGCCGACCCAAGCTGACCGGTGCCCCACTCGCCTACGCGATGTGGCGCGTCGACGGCACGCGAGATCACTACGCCGCATTCGGTCAGGCGCTGTGGGGCGACGACCGGACCGTCGCACCGCGGCTGAAGGAGCTGCTGTTCCTCCGATCGTCGATCGTCAATCGGTGTCCCACTTGAATCGACAGTCATGTCGTCTCGGCGAGACGACGAGGGGTCACCGACCACGAGATCGACGCGCTCTCGACGCCTGAGCGGTGGGCCGACGTGTTCGCGGTGGCCGAGGTCGCGGCACTGCGGCTCGCCGATGCGATCAGCGACGACCCGTCGGTGCTC
>JAUHYJ010000099.1 GCA_030425785.1 Acidimicrobiia bacterium
CATCGCCGCCAACGTGGTCGACTTGCCCGAACCCGTCGGACCCACCGCCAGCACCAGACCGTACGGCCGGTTGAGCAGCGTGGTGATCGACTTCGGCGCACCGAGCTCTTCGAGCGAGCGGACGCGGAAGGGGATGACGCGCAGGGCGAGCGCGAGTGTGTTGCGCTGGCTGTAGGCGTTGGCACGGAAGCGGCCGAGGCCGGGGATGCCGAACGAGAAGTCGACCTGGTACGCCTCCTCGAGCTCGCGGGCCTGGTTGTCGTTGAGCAACGACATCACCATCCGCTCGGTGTCGTCGGGTTCGAGCACCTTGACGTTCTCGAACGCGACGAGCGTGCCGTCGCGACGAGCCGTCGGCGGCCGGCCGACCGTGATGTGGAGGTCGGACGAACCCGAGTTGACGGTCGCCTGCAACAGGGTGACCAGGGTCGGATCTGGATCGAACATCAGTGTTCCCTTCCGCCGGTGGCCTCGCGGCCTAGCGTGCTGATGACATGGACACGACACTGGTGCTGATCGCCTGCATCGTGATGGGGCTGGTGGTGGGGAGCTTCCTCACCGTGGTGGTCGACCGCGTCCCGCGAGGCGCGTCGATCGTGGCACCGCCGAGCGCGTGCAGCTCGTGCGGTCACCGATTGACGGCACCGGACCTGGTGCCGATCGGGTCGTGGCTGGTGCTGCGTGGCAGATGCCGGCACTGCGGCACCTCGATCGGCGTCGAGCCGCTCGTGATCGAGCTCGCCAACGCGGCGATCTTCGTACTGTTCGGTCTCGAGTTCGGTGCCTCGGCCGTGCTGCCGGCGTTCTGGATCCTCGGGGCCGCGCTGGTCGCGTTGGTGTGGATCGACCTGCGCGAGTTCCGGCTGCCGCGCGAGATCACCTACACGGCTTTCGTGCTGGGGTTCATCGCCCTGTCGATCGCGGCGCTCGTCGACGGCGAGCCCGAACGCATCTGGAAGGCGCTCGCCGGCGCCGGGCTGGCACTCGCGATCATGGGCCTGATCTACCTGGGTGCCCGCGGCCAGATGGGCGACGGCGACGTGCGCCTCGCGCCCCTGCTCGGGTTGTACCTCGGCTACCTGCACCTCGGCACCGTGCCGGTCGGGCTGTTCCTCGGCTTCCTGATCGGTGCCGTGGTCGGCCTGGTCGCGATGGCGACGGGTTCGGCCGGCCGCAAGACCGCGCTGCCGTTCGGCCCCTTCCTCGCGGCGGGGACGGTACTGGCCGTCTTCGTCGGCCCGGAGATCGTCGATCTGATCTGGCAAACCTGATCGTCCCGACTACTGCGCGTCCTGGACGCCACCGAGGACGCCGTACATGGCCTGCACGAGCGACACGGCGACGAAGCCGACGACGACACCGACGAAGATGATCATGATCGGCTCGAACGCCGTCGTGAACGTCTTGATCTTGTACTCGAGCTCACGGTTGAAGTACTCGGCCGCGACCTCGAGCTGCTGGTCGAGCGTGCCGGTCTCCTCGCCGACCTTGAACATCTGGCGGGCGGCGCCCGGGAACAGTTCGGTCTCCATGAGCGGCTGCGCGAAGCCGGCACCCTCGAGCATCTGCTGGCGGGCGATGTCGAGCTGCTCGCGGTAGACGACGTTGGCGACCGCATCCGTCGTGGTCTCCATCGCCGACGGCACGGCGACGCCGGCCTGCAGCATGGTCGACAGCACCGAGCAGAAGCGCTCGAGGATCGCGTACTCGACGATGCCGCCGATCATCGGGATCTTCAGCGACACCCGCTGCCAGATCTCCTTGCCGGTCGGGTGCGCAACGAGAAAGGCCACGAAGCCGGCGAACAACAGGAAGGCGATCGCCGTGATGTACCAGAGGTCGGTGAAGAAGCGGGAGAAGAACAGCATCGACCGCGTCGTCAACGGCAGGTCCGCGCCGAGCTCTTCGAACAGCGGCTTGAACTGGGGCAGCACGTAGCCGGCCAGGATGAGCACCGTCACCACCGCGAGGCTCATGACCACCAGCGGGTAGGCGAGCGCCCCCACGACCTTCGCCCGGGTCTCGATCTCGCGGGAGAGATACATCGCCAGCGAGTCGAGCGATTCGTCGAGACGACCCGTCAGCTCGGCCGACTGCAGGATGCCGACGTAGTACGGCGGGAACACCTGTGGGTGCTGGGCCGCCGACGCCGAGAACAGGCCGCCGTTGCGCAGGTCGTCGACCATCTCGGTCAGCGCGCGACGCAGTGCGACGTCGGTCGTCTCGTCGCCGATCGTGGTCAGCGCCTCGGTGATGGGGATACCGGCCTTGACGAACACCGCCAGCTGGCGGGTGAAGTTCATCAGGTTCTTCTTCTTGACCTTCTCCTTGGTCAACTCGAAGTCGAGCATCCCGCGGGATTCCTCGATCCGGATCGGGAAGAGGTTCTGCTCGACGAGCAGCTGACGCGCCGTACCGACCGTGTCGGCCTTGGTGGTGCCCTCGATCTCGGCACCGGTCGAATCGATCGCCGAGTAAGCGAACTTTGGCATGGTGTGGTTTCCTTCCGCCCGTCCCGCTCAGGAGGCGAACAGCGTCTTGACGACTTCGGGGATGGTGGTCACGTCGTCCTCGACGAGCTGCATGGCTTCGCGCAGCATCGTGCGCATGCCCTGTGCAACCGCCAGGCGACGAAGTTCTTCGGTGGTGGCCCAGCCGACGATCAGACGGCGGAGCTCGGGGGTGATCTTCAGCAGCTCGTAGACACCGATCCGGCCGTGGTAGCCCGTGTCGGAGCAGTACGAGCAGCCCGCGCCGCGGAAGAAGTGGACCTTGTCGGACCCGCCCGAGTGCGACCGGAACACGGCGATCTCATCGGCGGTCGGCTCGTACTCCTCCTTGCAGTTGTCGCAGATGCGACGGACGAGGCGCTGGGCCACGACGGCCACGACGGCCGACGCCACGAGGAACGCCTCGATGCCCATGTCGAGCAGGCGGTGCACGGCGGCGACCGAGTCGTTGCCGTGCAGTGAGGAGAGCACGAAGTGGCCGGTGAGCGCCGACTGCACGGCGATGCGGGCGGTGTCGGCGTCGCGGACCTCACCGACGAGGATGACGTCGGGGTCCTGTCGGAGGAGGGCCTTGAGGCCGGTGGCGAAGGTCAGTCCGGCTCGTTCGTTGGTGCCCACCTGGTTGATGCCGGGGAACACGTACTCGACCGGGTCCTCGATCGTGGTGACGTTCTTGCCGCCCGAGTTGATCTCGAGCAGGGTCGCGTACAGCGTCGTCGTCTTGCCGGCGCCGGTCGGGCCGGCGCAGATGACCATGCCGTACGGCTGATGCACCAGCTTCGAGTAGGCGTTGTAGGTCTCGCGCGGCATGCCGAGCTCGTTCAGGCCGACCATCGACTTGCTCTTGTCGAGCAGACGCATGACGACCTTCTCGCCGAACACCGTCGCCACCGTCGAGACGCGCACGTCGAGCGGGCGACCGTCGACCGTGGTCGAGAACTGGCCGTCCTGTGGGGCACGCTTCTCGACGATGTTCATCGACGACATGATCTTGAGGCGCGACACGAGCGGGTTGTGGGCACTGACCGGCAGGCGCACCGCCTCGACCAGCTGACCGTCGATGCGGTACCGGACGCGGACGTCCTTGTCGAGCGGCTCGATGTGGATGTCGGACGCGCGGTCGCGCAGGGCCTGACCGACGATGCGCGACACCAGCTGCACGACGGGCGCCTGGTCGTCGAGGCTGACCTCGTTGACGGCGTCGTCGGCGGCCTGGCTCGCGGCGTCGGATTCCTGGAAGCTGGCGACCAGCCGGCCGATGTCGGCGTCGGACCGCCAGATCTGCTCGGTGAACGACTCGATCGTCTTCGGGTCGGTGACGATCCAGTTGAACCGCTTGCCGGCGGCGGCCTCGGCCGCCTCACGGCGAGCGGTCGACACGTCGGCGCCCCACACGGTGAGCGACCCGCCCTCGTCGGCGACCGGGATGAAGTAGAACTTGCGGGCCGTGGCCTCGTCGACCAGTTCGGCGAGCTCGGGGCTCGGCGTCGCCGCCTTGGTGTCCGCCACCGGCAGACCCGTCGCCTGACCGAGCGCCTTCGCGTACTCGGCACGCCCGACGCCGTACTTGGTCAGGACGAGGTTGCCGAACTTCCAGAGGTTGCCGGCACCGTCGGCCAGCGCCTCGGCCAGACGATCACCTTCGAGCTGTCCGGCCTCGACGAGCGCCTGGCCGGTGGCGACGCACTCCTCGACACTCGGACCCATCTCCGGACCGGTGGGCGCGACGGCGCCACCCTCCGCCTCCGGTGACCGCTTGTCATCCTTCGACTTGCTCCGCAGGGCCATGGTCAGTCTTCCTCGGTGTGGTCGCTGGCAGCCTCTGCGGCAGCGATGATGGCCGCGATGTCGGGGCCATCAGGTGCATCGGCAGGTGCTGCGGTTTTCTCAACTGATTCGTTGCCGCCACCGCTCGAAAAGTTCCCGCCAGGGGGTGGTGGTGCGAGCGTGGATGCGGGTGCCGGTGCGGGTGCGGCCGGGGCTGCGGGTTCGGGTGCATCCGGATCCTGCGGGAGCGTGACGGTCGGGTCGGCGCCGTCCTTGCGGACGAACTGGGTCGGATCGAGCTCGAGCAGGGCCCGCTCGAGCTCCTCGAGGCGGTCCATCTGCACCGCCGTCGAGACGTCCATCGTGGCGTCCTGCACCGACGCCTCGACCTCGGTCAGGCGCACGGCGAGCGAGTCGGTCCGCTCGTTGACGCCCTTCTCGAGCCGCTCCATCTCGATCCGCACGAGCATCGCCTCACCGGCCGCGGTCGACATCTTCTCCTTGAGCTCGTCGAGTGCGTTCTGGTCGATGCCCTCGACCGACTCGCGCAGCTGATCGATCGTGCGGCTCGTCTCGACGAAACGGTCGTCGACGGCGCTGATGCGATCGTTCATGACGGCCAACGACTCGTCGAGGTTCGAGCTGACCCGGCTGACGTGCAGGTCGATCTCGGCGATCTTCTGGCCCGAGTCCTCCTTGATGCGGTTCTCGGCCGCGAGGAGGCGGTTGTTGAAGCGGTCCTCGGCGTCGTTCAACTTGGAGCTGACCTGCTGGCCGACCTCGTTCTGGAACTTGCGCACCGTCGAGTCGTTCTCGTCGACGAGCCGCTTGAGCTCCGCGATCTGGGCCTTGACGTCGTCCTGCAGGGTCTGGGTCAGCTCGTCCTGACGACCCTCCATCTGGGTGGTCATGTCGTTGAAGTAGGTGACCATCCGCGCGGCCTGCTCGTCGAAGCGACGCAGGTTCGTGTCGAGCGACTCGATCCGGCGGTTGATCGTCTCGTTCTCGTCGCGGAGATCGGTGACGATCGGGCGGGCCGCCTCGGCGACCATCGCCTCGAGACCGCCCGTGACGTCGTCGAGCCGACGCGTCTGGCGCGCCTCGGACTCGGCGAACCGCTGATCGAGCTGCGTCTTGGCGGTGTTCGCCTGCTCGTCCGCACGGGCCTGCACCCGCTCGAGCGCCTGCGCGAGCTGTGCCATCTGGCTCGTGAACTCGGCACGCATCTCGTCGCGCTCGCGGCGGCCCTCCTCACGCACACGGTCGACCTCGGCGATCACAGCTGACGCGTGCCGTTCGAGCTCGGCTTGCACGGCGGCAACCAAGCTGTTCCGGAACTCGTCGGTCTCTGCTGTCATCTCCACACGATCCTCCCGCTGGACCGCCACGGGGTCGTGGCGGCGAACCCCTGCAGGGCACACGGACCTATCGGACGATGTTGCGGGCACCTTGAGGAACCGCAGACGAATCCGTCAGCAGCGTGTGATCTCCGGACCATCGCCGATCGGGCGTGCCACCCCGTTGCTCACACTCTTGTGCCGGTGAGTGTTCGCATTTTCTCAAGATAGTCGACCAGCCCCCCGATAAGTGTGCGACGACATTGCGCCCCACCGACCGTCACCGAGGCGGCACGCAGGGTCGTCGACCCGTGAAGATCCGGGAGGACCTCAGCCGATGCGACGCTTGAAACTGTCGACGAAGATGCTCGTCGCAGCGCTTCCCCTCATCTTGGCCGTGTCCGCGCTCCTGGCGCTGACCGTCCGCAACGACCTCCAGGCCATCAGCAGCGCCGAGAAGGGCGCCGAACTCGGCGAGCTGTGGGATCCGCTGACCGATGCGCTCACGGCGATCGAGACCGAGGCCGTCGACGCCGGCGCCGCGGACGCCGCCGTGCGCCGCAACACCGACAGCACCATCAACGTGCTGCGCGACGCCGCCACACGCCTCAACGCGTCGACCGCCGCCGGTGACCACATCACCGCCAGCCGCTCGTCCCTGTCGGCCGCCCGGCGCAACCAGGACATGGCCGACATCGCACCCGACCTCCAGGTCGAGGTCGACCCCGTCCAGGCGTACGCGCAGGCGAGCCGCGAGATCGTCGCCGTCGGCCAGCTGCTGCCGTCGGAAGCCGGTGACCCCGAGCTCGGCCGCGAGCTGCTCGCCGTGGTGAAGCTCGCCGAGGCCAAGCTCGCCGCCAACGGCATCATCACCAACGTCGAGGCCTGGCAGGCCGACCCGTCGAACACCGCCGCGCTGCGCACGGCTCGCGACCAGTTCGGCACGCTCGAGACGGTGCTCGGCGAGTTCGAGGCGATCGCTCCCGAGGAGTGGGCGGCCCAGTTCCGTCAGATCGGCTTCGCCCCGGCCGTCGCCCGGGCCCGTGGCGGTCTCGACTCAGCGCTGCGTGCCGAGCAGACCGGCAGCGCCATGTCGTACGACATCACCGAGTTCGAACAGCTCGTCGAGGACGGCGTCCAGTTCCAGCTCGAGGTCAGCGACTCGATCGTCGAGCGATCCCGGAGCGTGGTCGACGCCCAGCGTCAGTCGACGCTGCGTCGCCTCGGCATCGCCCTCGGCGTCACCGTGCTCGCCGTCGCCCTCGCCTGGCTGATCGCACGGTCGATCACCAAGCGGATCCGTGCGGTGTCGGCCGGCGCCCAGCGGGTCACCACCGACCAGCTCCCCGCCCTCGTCGAGGCACTGCGAGACCCACGCGGTCAGGGCGCCCTGCCGGCGATCGAGCCGGTCACCTCGAAGGGCACCGACGAGCTCGCCGAGCTCGCCGACTCGTTCAACACGATGCAGGGCACCCTCGTCGACGTCGCCCACCAGCAGGTCGAGGTGCTCCGCCGTGGCGTGTCCGACATCTTCGTCACGATGGCCCGCCGCAACCGCTCGCTCATCGACCGCCAGCTCGCCATGCTCGACGAGTTCGAGGCCGAGGTCGACGACCCCGAGGTGCTGGCGAACTACTACCAGCTCGACCACATGGCAACCCGTATGCGCCGCAACAGCGAGTCGCTGCTCGTGCTCGCGAACGCCGAGCCCAAGCGTCGCCGGGTCAAGGCGACCGAGGTCGACGACGTCGTCCGCGCCGCCATCGGCGAGGTCGAGGACTACCGCCGCATCGAGATCGAAGCGCTCGAGTCGCTGCAGGTCCGCGGCAACGTCGTCGCCGACGTCTCCCACCTGCTCGCCGAGTTGCTCGACAACGCGACGTCGTTCAGCCCGCCGGACTCGGTGGTCCGCGTCGGCGGCCGGATGAGCGACGAGGGCTACATGATCCGCATCCTCGACGGGGGTGTGGGCATCGGCACCGAGCGCCTCAACGAGCTGAACACCCTGCTGCGCGAGCCGCCGGTCGTCGGTCTGTCGGTCGAGTCGACCCTCGGCATGTCGGTCGTGTCACTGCTCGCCAACAAGCACGGCATCGCCGTCACCCTCTCGCCGGGCAACCCGGGCCTGATCGTCGACGTGGTGCTGCCGCCCACCCTGTTCGGTCCGATCGATGCGCAGGCGCCGGTCGCCGCGGCGCCGTCGATCGGCACGCCGTCCGACGGCATCGTCGCCGACCTGCCGGCGGGTGAGACCTCGATCGTCGCCTGGGACGACGCTCCGGTCGAGCCGGTCGTCGGCGCCGTCGAGCACTTCGAGCAGATCGACCCCTACGCACCCGTCGAGAGCGAGACGCCGGCCGCCACCTCGATCCCGGACGACGAGGATCGCCCGGTCACGACCTCGGACTGGCGCAACATGTCGCTGAGCCTGGCGGCGTTCCAGAGCGGGATGCAGTCGGCCCAGACGCCGAACGATCCCGCCGACGACCCGTACGCCCTGCCCGAGTCGATGTCGGCCCCCACCGAGGCCTCCGACAGCCCGTCGGCCGAGTCACCGGTCGCGGACGAGATGCCCGTCGCTGAGCCCGAGACGTTCGAGCCCGCGGTTGCCACACGTCACGACACCGCAGGCTCGTTCGACGCCGCGACCATCGGACCGGCCGTCGGCGACGAGCCACTCGCCGCAACCGACGACGGCGACACGAGCGACGGCGAGGAGGACGACGAGGCCGTCTCCGCGGCACTGGCCGCCTTCGGCACGTCGCCACTCGCCGCTGCGCTCGACGCCGTCACGGCCACACCCGCCGAGGAACCGGCGCCACAGCTCGAGACGCCGACGGCGCCCGCGGCAGCTCCGGCGTCCCAGCCGCTCCTGCCCCCGCCGCCCGCGGCCGGACCCGCCAGCGAGTTCGACCATCCGCCGGCGCCGCCGCTGACCGTCAACGGCCCGTCGTCGACGCCGGTCAGCCCGGTCGACGCCCGCCCGGTTCCGCACACCAAGGTGCCCGAGCCGACCGCACCGTCACTGCCGACCCGCACCCCCGGCGCCGGCCCCGACGGCGGCCCCGACCGGCTCGCCGAAGCTGCGCCGACGGCACCCGGTCTGCCGACCCGCAGCCCTGCCGACCCCGTCGCCGACATCGACGAGACGCCGACCGTGAGTGCGGCCGACCCCGATGCGCTCCGCGACCGCCTGCGGGCGTTCCAGGCCGAGTTCCGCTCGGCACTCGGTACCGACACGACGGGCGACCCCACCGCGACCGCGGACCCCCACTCGACCACGAACACCGCCGCCGACCTGGCGCCGGAACACACTGATCTCGGAGGCGATCGCTGATGAATGCTGCTGACAACCTCAACTGGCTCGTCGGGCGCTTCGTCCAGCAAGTCGCCGCCGTCCGCCAGGCCGTCGTCGTCTCGTCGGACGGCCTGCCCCTCGCCGTCTCGGACGGCGTCAACCGCGAAGCGAGCGAGCGACTCGCCGCCGTGGCCTCGGGCATGATCGGGCTGGCCTACGGCTCGGCCGGGCGCTTCGGTGCCGGCGCCGTGTCGAACGTCATCGTCGAGATGGAGAACGGCTGGATGTTCGTGACCGGCATCCGTGACGGCTCGCTGATGTGCGTGGTCACGACCAAGGACGCCGACATCGGCACCATCGGCTACGAGATCGCCGTCTTCGCCGAACGCGCCGGCGAAGTCCTGACGCCCGAGGTCCGCGAAGAACTCAAGTCGATGATGCTCTCGAGGGGGTGACCACGTGACCACTGACCGAAGCCTCCGCATCGACGTCGACGATCTCGTCGACGACGCTGCGGACGAGACCGGGCGGTTGATCCGTCCGTACGCCATCACCGGCGGACGGACCGGGGCCGACACCGACATCAGTCTCGAAGCGCAGATCCAGGCGAGCACACGCGCCGACGACCTCGACGGTCGC
>JAUHYJ010000771.1 GCA_030425785.1 Acidimicrobiia bacterium
GGCGAACACGGTCGACTTCGGCGACACCCAGTTCTGGACGCGGGTCAACAGCCTCGACTCGCCGTGGGGTCTCGACGACCTGACGGCGGCGGTGCTCGAGGCGGGTGAGGCGCTCGACGTGATCATGATCCCGAAGGTCGAGGGGCCCGAGGACATCCACTACGTCGACCGGCTGCTCGCCCAGCTCGAGGCCAAGGCCGGCCTGACCGAGCCGCTGATGGTCCACGCCATCCTCGAGACCGCCCGCGGTGTCGCGAACGTCGAGGAGATCTGCCTCGCGTCGCCCCGCATGCAGGGCCTGTCGCTCGGCCCCGCCGACCTCGCCGCCAACCGCCGGATGAAGACGACCCGGGTCGGCGGCGGCCACCCCGAGTACCTCGTCCGGCAGGACCCGGTCGACGGCGACATCGAGGGCGAACGCACGATCTATCAGCAGGATCTGTGGCACTACACGATCGCCCGCATGGTCGACGCGTGCGTCACGGCCGGGATTCTCCCCTACTACGGGCCGTTCGGCGACATCGCCGACGTCGTCGCCTGCGAAGACCAGTTCCGCAACGCCTACCTGCTCGGCTGCGTCGGCGCGTGGTCGCTGCACCCCAAGCAGATCGACATCGCCAAGCGGGTGTTCAGCCCGTCATCCGAGTCGGTCGCACACGCCAAGCGCGTCGTCGAGGCGATGGGCGACGGCACCGGGGCGATCATGCTCGACGGCAAGATGGAGGACGACGCCTCGTGCAAGCAGTGCCAGGTCGTCCTGCAGCTCGCCGAGGAGCTCGCCGCACGCGACCCCGAACTCGCCGCCGCCTACAGCCTCTGACCTTGCATCGGGGGTCAGGCACATGTCGCAAGGTCCGGAAGGAACGACCATGAACGATCACCGCCCGCGCCGCTCGGTGCTGTACATGCCGTCGTCGAACGAGCGTGCCCTCGAGAAGGCGAAGACGATCCCGTGTGACGCGCTCATCTTCGATCTCGAGGACGCGGTCGCGCCCGACGCGAAGGAGACCGCCCGGGCCAACGCGGCGGCTGCCGCCGGCTCGGGCGAGTACGGCCACCGCGAGCTCACGATCCGGTGCAACGGACTCGACACGCCGTGGGGCGCCGACGACCTGGCGGCCGCCGCGACGTCGGGAGCCGCGGCCGTCGTCATCCCGAAGGTCGGATCGGCCGCGTACCTCGACGAGGTCACGAGCCGACTCGACGCCGCCGGTGCCCCGGGCGAGCTGACCATCTGGGCGATGGTCGAGACGCCGACCGCGATCCTCGACATCCGCTCCATCGCGGGTCACCCACGGGTGAACGTGCTCGTGATCGGCACGAACGACCTGGCGAAGGAGCTCCGCACCGGCAGCGCGCCCGACCGGATGCCGCTGGTGCCCCATCTCGCGACCGCGCTGCTCGGCGCACGTGAAGCCGGCATCGACATCCTCGACGGCGTCTACAACGACGTGCGCGACCCCGATGGATTCCTCGCCGAGGCCCGACAGGGCCAGCTCCTCGGGTTCGACGGAAAGACGCTCGTGCACCCGAGCCAGGTCGAACCCGCCAACGAGGTGTGGGCGCCCAGCGAGGACGAGATCGAGTACTCCCGCCGCGTCATCGCCGAGTTCGAGGCCGCCGAGTCCGAGGGACGCGGGGTCCTCACCGTCGACGGCCGCATGATCGAGAACCTCCACGTCGACAACGCCCGGCGCGTCCTGGCCGTCGCCGACGCCATCGCCGCGCTCGGTTGAGCGGCCGGTCCCCGAACGCGGCAGGACCCCGGCGGGCGAACCCCGGGGTCCTGCGTGCTCCGGGCGACGGAGCGATCAGCTGCTGGCACCGCTGCCGGGCGACGACGGGCTGGCGGGGCTCGCCGGGCTCGCCGGCGACTGGACACTCACCGGCGACTGCACGCTCACCGGCGACTGCACGCTCACCGGCGACTGCACGCTCACCGGCGACTGCACGCTCAC
>JAUHYJ010000100.1 GCA_030425785.1 Acidimicrobiia bacterium
ACGCCGATGTCGTATCCGTGGGCGATGACCGCCTGCCCGGCCTCGAACCCGTCGGCGGCCTCGGCGACCGTGCCGGCGAGGTCGACGCCGGGGACGATCGGGTCGATCCGTGCGACCCGGCCGTCCTGGGACCCTGCGAGGCCGTCCTTGTAGTTGACGCCCGAGTACTCGACTGCGATCAGCACCCCGTCGTCGGGCAGATCCGACGTCTCCATGTCGACGACCCGGCGGCCGTACTGCTCGTCGACGGTGCCGGCGGTGAGTGCGCGAAAGCTCATGGCCCGATTCCAGCACACCGGGCCGCCGAGGCTTCAGGTGTGCCGGTCGGCGAGCTCGTTCATCCGCTGCGCGAGGTCGATGTCGAGCTCGGTCAGCCCGCCGGCGTCGTGCGTCGACAGGCGGACCGTGACGGTGCGATAGACGTTGCTCCACTCGGGGTGATGGTTCATCGACTCGGCGACGATCGCGCACGAGGCCATGAACCCGAACGCCGCCACGAAGTCGGCGAACTCGAAGGTGCGCTCGATGGCGTCGCCGTCGCGCGACCACCCCGGGAGGTCGTCGAGGGCTGCGGTGATCCGGTCGTCGTCGAGTCGTTCGGCCATGGGTTCCACCCTAGGCGTGGCGCTCAGGTGTGGCGGACGGTCATGCCGCCGTCGACGGGGATCGTCGCCCCGTTGACGTAGCTGCTCGCCGGGAGGCACAGGTTGAGCGTCATGTGGGCGACCTCCTCGGGCCGGCCATAGCGACGCAGCGGGACGCGTCGGCGGGCGTAGGTCTCCTTGGCGTCGGCGGGGATGTCGGCCGTCATGCCGGTCTCGATCGGGCCGGGGCAGATCGCGTTGGCGGTGATGCCGTGTCGCCCGAGCTCGACCGCCATCGACCGGGTGAGTCCGGTCACGCCCGCCTTCGTGGCGCTGTACGCACCGAGCCCCGCGGTGGCGACGATCGCCTCGGTCGACGCGATGTTGACGATGCGGGCCGCATCCGACTCGAGCAGGTGCGGGTAGGCGGCGCGCACGAGGTGGGCGGCGGCGGAGAGGTTGACGTCGACGGTGCGATTCCAGCCCGCGAGGAAGTCCGCGTCGGGCAGCTCGTGGTCGAGCGGTGTCGGGGTGACCATGCCGGCGTTGTTCACGACGATGTCGAGGCGCCCGAACCGGTCGACCGTCACCCGGACGAGTTCGGCGAGCTGTTCGGGTTCGCCGATGTCGACCCGCCGAGCGAGCACCACGTCGTCGCCGTGGACGTCGGCGATCTCGGTCGCGACGGCGTCGATCGCGTCGCCGTCGAGATCGCAGACCGACACCAGCGCACCCTCGTCGGCGAAGAGGTGGGCGGTGGCTCGGCCCATCCCGCTCCCGGCACCGGTGATGATCGCCACCCGACCGGCGACCGACCGCGAACCCGCGGTGAGTCGCCCGCTCACCGAACCACCTCGCTCACCGAACCACCTCGCTCACCTCACCGGCCTCGCTGACCAGGCCCTGTGAACGTGCTCGCCCACCCGATTGCACCGGGTGTGACGATTCGCAATGTGGCTGGATCGTGCTGGGTGTGACGATTCGCAATGTGGCATCGCACCCCACCCTCAGCCGAAGCGGCCGACGAGGTCACGGGCGATGTCGGTGAGCGCGTCGGGCCGGAACGTCGGCAGGATCGCCTGGCTCACGCCGACCTCGGCCAGCGACTCGACCCGGGCGTCGAGCGCCGACCCCGGCTTGTTCATCGCGAACGCGTACACCGGGATCGCGTCGCCGTCGCGTCCGGCCTCCTCGGCCGTGCGCTGCATGACGGCGGTGAGCGATGCGATCTCCTCGGCGGTCGCCGCCCCGGGGAAGAAGGCATCGCCCCGTGACCCCGCCCGACGGGCCGCCGCCTCGGTGTGACCGCCGATGACGATCGGCACCGTCCCGTTCACCGGCTGCGGCCGGAGGATGCAGTCGTGGAAGTCGACGAACTCCCCGGAGAACGACGCGACGTCCTGGGTCCACAGGGCCCGCATCGCGTCGAGGTACTCGTCGAGCCGCTTGCCCCGCGCCCGGAACGGTACGCCGAGAGCATCGAACTCCTCCTCGAGCCATCCCACGCCGACCCCGAGGTCGAGTCGCCCACCCGAGAGGTGATCGAGCGTCGCGACCTCCTTCGCCGTGATGACCGGGTTGCGCTGGGTCGCGATCAGGATCCCGGTCGCGAGCCGCAGTGTCGTCGTGTGCGCCGCCGCCCAGGTCAACCAGATGAGCGGGTCGGGCAAGTCGAAGTCCTCGGCGCCGCCGGCCATCTTCCCGCTCTCGTCGTAGGGGTACTGCGATTCGTAGCCCGACGGCACGACGACGTGTTCGACGGTCCAGGCGGTGGTGATGCCACCCGCCTCGGCGGCCTGCACGACCGCCTTCGCACCATCGGGTGACGACCCGTGGCCCGTGTTGGCGAACATGATCCCGAACTGCATGACGTGACTCCGATCTCGACCCGGCCCCGTTCGGACCGTACTGTGGACACCATGGCCCACCAGTACCTGGACGTGCAGACCGACGGCCCGATCGCGACGATCACCCTCGACAACCCCGAGAAGCGCAACGCGCTCGCGCTCGACGTGATGCTCGAGATCACCGACGCGTTCCGCGCGATCGGCGAGTCCGATGCGCGCGGCATCATCCTCGCCGCCAACGGGCCCGTGTTCTCGGCCGGCCACAACTTCGGCGACATGGCCGGTGCCAGCCTCGGCGAGGCGCAGCGTCTGCTCCAGGTGTGCACCGACATGATGAACATCGTGCAGCAGGTGCCCCAGGTCGTCATCGCCAAGGTGCACGCACTGGCCACCGCCGCCGGCTGCCAGCTCGTCGCGACCTGCGACCTCGCGATCGCGGCCGAGTCGGCCGGCTTCGCGCTGCCGGGCGGCAAGGGCGGGCTGTACTGCCACACCCCGCTGGTCGCGGTGTCGCGCCAGATCGGCCGCAAGCGCGCCCTCGAACTGTCGATGACCGGCGACCCGATCGACGCCGCGACCGCGGCCGACTGGGGCCTCATCAATCGGGCGGTGCCCGACGCCGAGCTCGACGACGCGGTCGACGACCTGATGCGCCGGGCCACCCGCGGCAGCGCGAGCTCGAAGGCGCAGGGCAAGCGGTCGTTCTACGCCCAGGTCGATCTCGATCAGCCGAAGGCCTACGCCTACGCGATGGAGGTCATGGCCGCCGGCGTCGTCACCCCGGACGGCCAGGAGGGCATCAACTCGTTCCTCGAGAAGCGCCGCCCGAACTTCAGCAGCTGAGCGCCAGCTCGCGGAGCTGCCGGGTGACGCGGTCGCGCCGGTTGCGGACGGTGCGGCTCGTCACGTCGAGTTCGGCCGCGATGTCCTCGGTGCTCGGACGGGCGACCAGCATGCGCACCAGCTCGAGGTCGGCGGGGTCCATCCCCGAGCGTCGCGCCTCGGTCAGCAGGTCGGTGAGCTCGTCGATCGGATGCGGCAGGCGGTCGTCGACGATCCGATCGTCGATCTCGGTCGGGCGTTCGTCGTTCGAGCGCTGCCGGTGACGGCGTCGAAACGCGTGGTACTGCGCGTCGGCGAGCAGCGACACGGCGACGCACGACGGCCGGCGCTCGGGGTTGAAGGTTCGGATCGCGATCCAGAGCCCGCCGAGCAGCTCCTCGAACGCCTCGGGCTCGCGACGTCGCCGCGCGCACGTCAGCAGCCCGGGGATCAGTCGCTCGACGACGACGCGCGCCGCCAGATCGTCGTCACGGGCGATCTCGAGCAGCCGTCGCAAACGAGCGTCGGCGGACGCCGAACGATCACCGGCCCCGACGGCGACCAGCACCTCGTCGAGCGACGATGGTGGGCCGTCGGTCACCGCCCACTCGATGGCCCGATCGACGGCCGACCGCCGCCGGGCCAGCTGCGCCCACTCGATGGCGAGGCGTCGTCGGGTCCTCCGTGCGCTCGGTGGGTGCGGTCTGCCGGCGGGGAACGGGGGCGAGGTCGTCATGGGCCGATCGTGCGCGACCACCCTCACCGGATGTCTCACAGCACCTGGTCAGCGGCCTGTTCGGGCCGGGCACGTGAGCGTCTTCCGACCGGCTCACCGCACCGTCTTCCCGGTGTCATGCCATCGCCGACCGTCCCGCTCCACGCCCTCGCCGGCCCCGATGCCGGTTGGACCGTGCGACTCGTACCCGGATACCACTGGCTCGGCCGGCGTGCGTGCGCGCCGTCGATCGGCGTCCCCGTCGACGACCGCACGCTCGAGCCGCACCACGCGATCCTCGACGTCGCGGACGACGGTTCGATCGCCCTGCTGCAGACCAGCGGCCGGACGCCGATCCGGGTCGACGGCCGCCCCGTGCGCAGCAGCTGGACCATCGTGCCGAACCCGAGCCGGATCGTCATCGGTGCCACGCTCCTCTCGGTCGGGCAGAACGGGTCGATCCGTCGCGGCGAGTCGACCGCGGGTGGCGGGCGCCGGTCGGTCCTCGCGCCGATCCGCGACGATCACGTCGAGCTCGACCGGTTCGCCCGCGACCTCGCCGCGGTGGCGGTCGTCTGCGACGATGCCGTCCGGCTCGCCACACCGACCGACGTCGTGCTCGGTGTCGGCGAGCGACGGCGCCCCATCGACCTGCACGACGCCGCCGGCGCGCCGGTGCTTCCCGGCGCGCTCGCTCACATCGCCCAGGCGATCCACGACCGCGCCACCGTCACGACGGGGCCGGTCGTCACCACGCTGCACGACGAGGCGTGCGTGGCCGTCGCTGCGGCGGACGCCGATCGGGTCGTCGCCTCGATCCTCGGACAGCTCGACGACGTCGAGCGCGCTCGCGTCCTGGTCGTCGGCGCGGACGAGCTCGCCGACTTCGGCGTCCCACCGGGCATCGGTCGTCCGGTACTCGTGCGGCTGTCCGACGGTGATCCACCACCGGCGTGCACGTCGCTGCTCGAGGTGGGCGACACCTGGCGGGCGACGTGGTGGCCCGAGCTGCTCGACGGCGCGACGGCGACGCGCGGCACGTCGCTGCACGCCGCCGGCGTGTCACCCCGCCGGCTGCGATGGGGGCGACGACCCGCCGACACCCGGCGGCCGTTCGTCGGCGAGCAGGTAGCGGGGCCCGACCCCGAGCTCGGCCGCCGCGTCGTCGGGGTTCCACAGTCCGCACGACGTCAGCGAGAGGCATCCGCACCCGATGCAGTCGTCGAGCTGGTCCCGCAGCCGGGTGAGCAGTGCGAGCTGTTCGTCGAGCCGCGGTCGCCACGATGAGGCCAGCCGATCCCAGTCGCGGGCGGTCGGGGTGCGCTGGTCGGGGAGCGAGGCGAGCGCCTCGCGGATCTCCACGAGGCTCAACCCGACCCGCTGCGCCGTCCGGATGAAGGCGACCCGGCGCAGCACGTCGGCGTGGTAGCGGCGATGACCCGACTCGTTGCGCTCGGACGTGATCAGCCCGTGGTCCTCGTAGAACCGCAGCGCCGACGTCGCGACGCCGGCTCGCTCGGCGATCTCGCCGATCGCGAACAATTTCGGACCCGTCCCCTTGACCTCAACCATGGTTGAAGTCTTACCGTGTCCGATCGTGACGACAACAGCTGCAACTCCGGTGGGCCATCTCGACGATCTCGCCGTCGCCGCCATGAAGATGGTCAAGGTCGACGGCCACCGCCTGTGCCTCGTCCGCACGGGCGAGGGGGTATTCGCCCTCGACCAGGCGTGCCCGCACGAGGGGTACGGCCTGACGACGGGCGAACTCGACGGCGACCTCATCACCTGCGCCTGGCACAACTGGAAGTTCCGCGTCAGCGACGGCCGCTGCGTGATCGGCGAAGAGGACGTCCGCACCTACCCGGTCACCGTCGCCGACGACGGCACCCTGTCGGTCGCCTTCAGCGAACCCGATCCGGCCGAGCTGCGGCCGAAGCTGCTCTCCAGCCTGCGCCGCGGCATCGAGCAGCAGTACGTCGGACAGGTCGCCCGTGACGTCGTCCGCCTGCTGCGAGCCGATGCGAACCCCGGCGAGCTGATCTGGGAGGCCGTCGCCTACGGCGCGCCGCGCGCCGAGTTTGGGTGGGGCCACTCGATCGCCTCGCTGACCGACTGCCTGTCGATGGTCGAGCAGTACGACGACGACGACCGGGCACTGCCGATCGTCCAGGCGATCGCCGGTGTCGCCGAGACCGAGCGCGGTCGCCGGCCGAACGAGCTCCCCGACCCGATCGCGACCCTGCCGCCCGACCCGCGGGCCGAGTTCCGCCGTTTGGTCGAGGCCGAAGACCTCGCGGGTTCGCAGTCGGTGCTGCGCGGCGCCATTCACGGCGGCGCCACCGCCGACGAGCTGCGGCCGTGGTTCACCGATGTGGTCAGCGACCACCACCTGTCGTACGGACATGGCGCGATCTACGCGCAGAAGGCGTTCCAACTGCTCGATCGCCTCGGGTGGGATCGCGCCGACACGGTGCTGCCCCACCTGATGACGACGCTCGTCTACGGCACCCGCGAGGACAAGCTGCCGTACATGACCCTGTTCCACCGCGGGGTCGCCGAACTCGATCTGGCCGCCCTCGCCGAGGCGGCCGACGAACCCGATCCGAGCTGGGTCGACGACGGCCGCTTGCTCACCGCCCTGCTCGGCGACGATCGCACCGAGGCGGCACGTGCCGCCGGCGCTGCGATCGCCTCGGGCGCCGGCCTCCCCGCTGTGCTCGACGTCGTGTCGGTGGCGGTGAGCGAGCGGATGCTCCGCTACGACGTCGCCGGCGAGCGCGACTTCCACGACGACTTCGGGTGGCTCGACATCACCCACGGTCTCACCTATGCGAACGCGGTCCGCTGGCACGTCGACGAGGCCGTCCGCACCGGGTCGGTCACGACCGACGACATCCGGCTCGTGCTGTGGACCGTGTTCCTCGCGAACTGGACCGGTCGTCACGAGTGGCACACGGCGGTCGGCCGGCGCGCCGAGATCGAGCCTCGCTCGGACGATCTCGTCGACTACGGCCGATCGCTGCAGCACGAGGCGCTGCTCGACGGCACGACGGCGTTCATCGTCCACGCCCACGCCGTCAAGATGAGCGTGGCGGCCACCGACGAGGCCGTGCGGCTCGGGTCGACCGTGCCGCTCGACGCCACCGCTCGTTTCATGGCGGCTCCCAAGCTCGAGCGCTTCGTCGCCGCGACCGTGACCCGCTCGATCGACTTCCTGAGCGGCCGCGTCAAGCGCGACTGACGTCGGGGCATAGCGTGGTGGGATGAGCGAGTACCCGGAGTTCCCCGGTGTCGAGCCGTACGACGCCGTCCGCGACGTGGCGGCCGAACGTGCGCATCGCCGCCGCATGTGCGCGATCGGCTACCGGATCTTCGGCGCGATGCGCTGGGGGCAGCTCGGCGACGGGCACATCTCGGCTCGCGACCCGGAGCTGACCGATCACTTCTGGCTGCTCGACTGGGGCGTTCCGTTCCGCGCGGCGACCGTCGACCGGCTCGTGCTCGTCGGGCCCGACGGGTCGGTGAAGGACGAACACGGCGAACCGACGGGCGCGGTCAACACGGCCGGGTTCAACATCCACGCGCCGCTGCTGGCGGCCCGCCCCGACGTCGTGTCGGCGGCTCACACCCACACCCAGTTCGGCACACCGTGGTCGGCCAACGTCGAACCGTTCCGGGCGATCAGCCAGGAGTCGTGCGCGTTCGTGTTCGACCAGGCGATCTTCGACGACGAGGAGGTCGAGGTGTTGTCGTCGGACGGTGGGCGCCGGATCGCGGAGTCGCTCGGCGACCACAAGCTGTGCCTCCTGCGGAACCACGGGATGCTGACCGTCGGGCGCACCGTCGAGTCGGCGGTCGGCTGGTTCGTGATGGCCGAGCGCGTCGCCGAGGTCCACGTGAAGGCGCCGGACGGGCGTGCGATCAGTGACGAAGCGGCGAAGGTCGCCGCCTCGACCCTGTCGCCCGACGATGTCGGCTGGCGCGTCTTCCAGTGGCTCCAGCGCGACCTCGTCCCCGACCCGAGCGTCGTCGACTGACGTCGCCGGTCGGTCGCTACTCGTCGTCGGCAGGCTGATCGTCGGTGCCGGCGTCAGGGTCGGTGTTGTCGGCGCCGTCGGCGAGCAGTCGGTACAGCTCGGCGGTCGTGCGCTGGACCGCCTCGGCGGCGGCGGCGACCTGCTCGGGCGTGCCGAACCGCCCGATCTGACGGGCTGGGCCGGTGAGCTCGGCGACGGCGCGCCGCAGCTCGCCGCTGCGGCCGAGGCCGTGGTCGTCCCACGGTGCCGGTCGCTCGTCGGACCGCTCGGCGACCCGGCGACGGCCGGCCTCGGTGATCCGGTAGCGCTGCTTGCCGTCGTCGTCCTGGGGGAGCGGTTCGATCAGGCCGCGCTCCTCGAGTCGTTCGAGGGCCGGGTACACCGAGCCGGGGCTCGGCCGCCACCTGCCACCGGAGCGCTCGGCCATGGCGCCGATGAGCTCGTAGCCGTGCATCGGCTGTTCGTCGAGCAGGGCGAGGATCGCGGCGCCGACGGCGCCGCGTCGGGCGCGGTGGCGTCCGTGGCCGTGCGGCCCGCGGAGGTAGTGGTCTCGTGCGTGATGTCGGCGGGTTCTCATGGGTGTGCTCTTCTCGGTTCGTCGATCTGTCGATCGATGCTTCTAACGATATGTCGTTACCATAGCGATATGTCGTTACAGACGCAACCCCGGCGGGTCGATGCGCGATCCGGTGTCGGTCGTCGTCGTGCGGCGCGCCACACTGGGGCCGTGACGACCATCGGCTTCCTCCACACGTCGCCGGTGCACGTGCCCACCTTCCGAGCCCTGGTCGACGAGCTGCTCCCCGGTGCCGAGGTCATCGAGGTCGTCGACGAGGTCCTGCTCGCGCAGGCCCGTCAACTGGGTACGCGCGACGTTCGGGTGATCGGCGGCGTCGCCGACCGCATCGCCCAACTCGTCGCCACCGATGCGGTCGTGTGCACGTGCTCGACGATCGGCGGCATCGCGGAGCTCGTCGGCCACGAGTCCGACACGAACGTCGTGCGGGTCGATCGGGCGATGGTGGAGCGTGCCGTCGAGCTCGCCGTCGCCGGTGCGGGCCGGATCACCGTGGTCGCCGCCGTCGAGAGCACCCTCGAGCCGACGCGCGCCCTCCTCGACGAGGTGATGCTCGCGACCGGTGCGAGCGCGGCCGTCGAACTCGCGGTCGTCGACGGCGCATGGGAACGTTTCGAGGCAGGCGATCACGAGGGCTACCTCGACGTCGTCGCCGCGGCGCTGCCGCGCCTGGCCGCCGGCGCCGACGTCGTCGTGCTCGCGCAGGCGTCGATGGCTCCCGCCGTCGGTCGTGTCGAGGTGACCGTCCCGGTGCTGAGCAGCCCGCGCCTCGCGATCGAGGCCCTGCGCGCGAGCCTCGGCTGAGCAGCCGGCCCCGGGCCGCTCCGCTCGGCCGGGTCAGAGGAGGTCGAGCAGCTCGTCGAGCCGACCCACGACGTGCGTCGGCTCGACGTCGGTGTCGGCGCGATTGCCGTGCGGGTTGTACCAGCAGGTGTCG
>JAUHYJ010000772.1 GCA_030425785.1 Acidimicrobiia bacterium
GCTGGTGAGACGTCCCTCGTCCAACAGGACGTGGTCCGACGTGCGATCACCGGCCTCGGCGAGCTGGCGGGTGCGGCGTGAGATCTGCACCTTGGCGTGATCGACGAAGGCCTGCACCCGCGCCACCGACGCCGCTGCAGCAGCGAGCTCGGCATGGTCTGCGACGGTGACATCGGTGGCCACCAGTGCTGCGAACGCCGCCGACGCCCCCCGATCGATCATGCATCCCATCATGACCAAGGGGTGTCACACAGTTCAGATGGACCAATCGTGCGACGGCGTCGTTTCGTATTGAGCAACCGTCGGTGGGCTCCGGTCCCGCGCTCGCCGGTCGGTTCCGGACCGGTCGCGATGGGGGAAGGGATGGTCCGCCCCGACACCAGCAGCTGAGCCGACCAGCTCGACCGTGGAACGCGTCGCCGAGCAGTGGAAGAGTGGTGACATGATCCCCGCCGACGAGACTTATGACGGCACCTGGCCGCACGAACCCCACTTCTTCGACGGCCATGGGTTCCGACAGCACTACGTCGACGTCGGCGACGGTGACCCGATCGTCTGCCTCCACGGTGAGCCGACCTGGGGCTACCTGTACCGCCACATGATCCCGCCGCTGGCGCAACACGGCCGCGTCGTCGTGCCCGACCACATGGGCTTCGGCAAGAGCGAGACACCGCATGACCGCGAGTACACGCTGCGCACCCACACCGAGAACCTCGCCGCCCTGATCGAGCACCTCGACCTGCGCGACATCACGTTCGTCATCCAGGACTGGGGCGGCCCGATCGGCACGGCGTACACCGTCCGTCATCCCGAGCGGGTCAAGCGGCTCGTCTACATGAACACGGTCAGCGGCTACGGCCGGCCGGGTCCCGACGTCACGCCCGGGAACGCGTCCCGCTGGTTCCGCTGGATCGGCGAGGGCATGGAATCCGGCCGGACCGAGCAGGTCCTGCGCAACGCCGGCTCGACCATCCTCTCGGTCATGCGGATCATCGGCTTCCACAATCCGGAGGCGATGACCGATACCTGGACGCGCGCCTACAGCGAACAGTTCCCCGACTGGGACAGTGCGATCGGCGCCTACGAGTTCCCCATCGACGCCTACACCGGTCGCATCGCCGACTACGTGATCGAGGGAGCGTCCGGCGTGCCCGAGCTCGCCGCGAAGCCCGCCATCCTGCTCGAGGGCATGGCCGACCAGGCCATCCCACCCGACCGCGCCATCGCCGACTTCCGCGGTGTCTGGCCGGACGCGCCGGTCGTCGAGCTCCCCGGTGTCGGCCACTTCTGCCAGGAGGACGCCCCCGACGTCCTCGTCAGCAACATCATCCAGTTCCTCCAGACGACCTGACGACGGCCGTCGACGTCGACCGGTGGGATCGGGCCGACCGCCACATGAGGTCGCCGTCGGGTCGGCATGTCCGGGTGGGGAGCAGATGGTGGTTCGTGTGCGCAGCCGCTGCGGCCGGCGCGGCCGGTTGCGTCTCGTTCGGCGGGACCGATGTCCGAGGTGTGCGGGAGCCGGGTGTCACACGGTTGCGCCGTCGTCACCGTACGACGAGTCGCTCCGGTTCACGAGGTGGATGTTGGCGGGTAACCGGCCGGGGTCGTGCACCGCAACGACCGTGACCTGGTGCTCGTCCGCCGCGATCGCCGGGCCGACGTCGTCGCCACGGAGCTCGACCCACGCCACGCCGTAGCGGTCGAGCAGATCGAGGTATCCCGCCGTCCGCCCCAGGAAGGCCGATGCGTCGGTCCGGAACCAACTGCTCGTGAAGCGCGTGCCCTCGACCAGCGCCGGGTTCGCTGCGAACGGGTCGACGAGGTGCTCATGGAACCAGGCGTTCTGCTCCTGCCGCCATCGGTCGTCGTCGGCCGACAACCGGCCGTCGAACGCCAGCCGGTTGACGAGCGCGAAGACCCCGGGAAACCGTCCCGACCGACTCGCCACAG
>JAUHYJ010000773.1 GCA_030425785.1 Acidimicrobiia bacterium
CGATCGTCCTCGTCGAGCTGCTCGACCTCGACCATCTCGTAGTTCACCCGGCGGTCGAAGTGGTTGCCGCGGTCGTAGACATAGGCGATGCCACCCGACATGCCGGCGCCGAAGTTGCGTCCGGTCGAACCGAGCACGACGACGCGGCCACCGGTCATGTACTCGCAGCCGTGGTCGCCCACGCCCTCGACGACCGCCGTCGCGCCCGAGTTCCGGACGCAGAAGCGCTCGCCGACGATGCCGCGCAGGAAGATCTCGCCGGCCGTGGCCCCGTAACCGATCACGTTGCCGGCGATGATCTGGTCCTCGGCGACGAAGGGCGATTCCTCCGGCGGCCGCACGATCAGGCGACCGCCGGACAGCCCCTTGCCGAGATAGTCGTTGGCGTCGCCGATCAGCCGCATCGTGATGCCCGACGGCACGAAGGCGCCGAAGCTCTGCCCGGCCGAACCCCGGAACGTGATGTCGATCGTGCCGTCCGGCAGACCGGCGCCGCGGTGCACCTTGGTGACCTCGTGCCCGAGGAGGGTGCCGACCGTGCGGTTGACGTTGCGGATCGGCAGTTCGATCGACACCGGGGTGCCGTCGTCGATCGACGGCCGGGCCTGACGGATGAGCTCCTGGTCGAGCGCCTCGTCGAGGCCGTGGTCCTGCTCCTGGGTGCAGTGCAGCGACTGGTCGTAGGGGTTGTCGACGCGCGCCAGGATCGGCCCGATGTCGAGCCCGTGCGCCTTCCAGTGGTCGACCGCTGGCTGGACGTCGAGCGCCTCGACGTGGCCGATCATCTCGTCCATCGTCCGGAAGCCGAGCTGGGCCATGTACTCGCGGATCTCCTCGGCGATGTACTCGAAGAAGTTGACGACGAACTCGGGCTTGCCGCTGAACCGCTTGCGCAGCTCCGGGTTCTGGGTCGCGACGCCGACCGGGCACGTGTCGAGGTGGCAGACACGCATCATCACGCAGCCCGACACCACCAGGGGCGCCGTCGCGAAGCCGTACTCCTCGGCGCCGAGCAGGGCGGCGATCACGACGTCGCGGCCGGTCTTCAACTGACCGTCGGTCTGGACGACGATCCGGTCGCGCAACCCGTTCAACACCAGGGTCTGCTGGGTCTCGGCGAGCCCGAGCTCCCACGGGCCACCGGCGTGCTTGAGCGACGTGAGCGGCGAGGCGCCGGTGCCGCCGTCGTGGCCGGAGATCAGCACGACGTCGGACTTGGCCTTCGACACGCCGGCCGCCACGGTGCCCACGCCCATCTGGGCGACGAGCTTGACGTGGATGCGCGCCAGCGGGTTCGCGTTCTTCAGGTCGTGGATCAGCTGCTTGAGATCCTCGATCGAGTAGATGTCGTGGTGGGGTGGCGGGCTGATCAGCCCGACGCCAGGCGTCGAGTGGCGGGTCTTCGCGATCCAGGGGTAGACCTTGCCGCCCGGCAGCTGGCCACCCTCACCCGGCTTGGCGCCCTGCGCCATCTTGATCTGGATGTCGTCGGAGTTGGTCAGGTATTCGGCGGTGACACCGAACCGGCCCGACGCGACCTGCTTGATCGACGATCGGCGGGTCGGGTCGTACAGACGATCGGGATCCTCGCCGCCCTCGCCGGTGTTCGACTTGGCGCCGAGTTGGTTCATCGCCATGGCGAGCGTCTCGTGGGCCTCGGCCGAGATCGAGCCGTACGACATGGCGCCGGTCGAGAACCGCTTGACGATCTCGCTCACCGGCTCGACCTCGTCGATCGGCACCGGCGGGCGTGCGCCGTCCTTGAACTGGAACAGGCCACGCAGGGTCGCGAGCTTGTTCGACTGATCGTCGACCCGGCTCGTGTACTCCTTGAAGATGTCGTACCGCTTGGCGCGCGTGGCGTGCTGCAGCTTGAACACCGTCTCGGGGTTGAACAGGTGGTACTCGCCCTCGCGGCGCCACTGGTACTCGCCACCCAGTTCGA
>JAUHYJ010000101.1 GCA_030425785.1 Acidimicrobiia bacterium
TCTTCGGCATGTCCCGAGAAACGGTGGTTTGATAAGGCGCCTCACGCGCGACGGGTTGATGGGACAAAACGTCGTGTGTTGCCCATCGAACGCCAGTTGGCGCGCTGCGGTCTTTCCCCCACCGAAGCGTGCCCAGGCGAAGCTCCAAATTACATCCGCGTGCATACCGAAGCGCGCAGGGAGTGTCGCGAAACGACGCGAGTTGCGCACCGGCGAGCGCAAATCGACTTGCTGACTCAGTCGCTGCACACAGACCGACGCGCGCAAAGGATCTGGCATACGGCGCAGAACTTTTGAGCACATTCCAATCCGCCAAACTGCTCAGGAGTTGTCGTCCTGTGCGCTTCGGGATGTCGTGCAACTGCCACCGGACACGCCCACTTGGTGCAGCTGGCCCGAATGGCCAAATCGTGACTGTCGTCATTTCGACTACGTCTAGCAATTGCCGCCGAACCCGCCGATTTGGCTTGGCGAATCAAGTTGATTTTGCGTCGGTGTGCCTCACCGCTGGAGCTTGCTCGCAATCTAAATCCCAGCGCCGCGTCGGACCAACTCGTGATAACACTCGCTCAAAAGAAAGTCGATTCGGGGCTCCGGTGATCTAGAACGCTATGATGGCGATTGGCTTTTCCACGCGTGAACACCCGCCGAGTGGCGCGCGAGCCTTCGATCAGCCTTGCGCCCGGCTCCCTGGGGCAGGTGACATCTTGCGGTTTGGGCCAAGAACGGCCA
The DNA here is from genome assembly GCA_030425785.1 of Acidimicrobiia bacterium. Taxonomy (GTDB): domain Bacteria; phylum Actinomycetota; class Acidimicrobiia; order Acidimicrobiales; family Ilumatobacteraceae; genus Ilumatobacter. The sequence goes on from JAUHYJ010000101.1 coordinate 733, forward strand.
CTGCAGCAAGCGAGCACTGCATGGCGAGAGTATTCAACTAAGGATTTGTTATAATCAGGCGCGTCAAATCAGTGACCATCGCCCCCCGGTGGTTCTAGCAAACTCTTTCCTTGGCGCGGATTGGCAAATGGCAGGCAATGGCAACGGTGACCGAGATCCGATTCTTGCGGATGTGATTCACGACGTCAACCGAATGTTCTGCGCGACCGATGCGCCCCGAAAGGGATACGTGCGCAATAGCGATACGGTCGAGACGATCTTCCCGGGAGTGTTATACAGCTTTCCCATGGTCTATGAACGGACCCAGCCGGTCACGGTTCAGGTCTACCGCGGATTAAGGGAAGAGGACGTCGCAAGCTCGCTTTGGGAGAAAGAGGTCCGAGTGCTGCTGCGTGTCGGCGGGACAAATCATCCGGCCTTGCCGCGAATTCACGACGGCGGCTTCGATCGTGAATCAAATCTCGCATTCGTCGTTACCGAGTGCGCGGACTACGATCTCAGCCACGTCGAAGCGCTAGGCTATTTGCGACAGCACCGCAGCGCCTGTGTGCGGCGGTTTATCATGCTGTGTGATGCGCTTAGTGTGCTGCACGGGCAGGGACTCATGCATCGCAATCTCGTGCCCCGCGCCGTGCAACTGAAAATTGAGGGCGACGTCGCCGCCGGCACACCGTGTCGGGCGACGACGACGAAACGCGTCTGGTTGCCGTCGTGGTCCTCGATGTTGTCGGCGAGGACGTCGAGCCCGTACCGCTCGGCGGCGACGCGCGGCGCGATGGCGGCGAGGTGCGGCGAGACGTCCTTCGACACCATCTGGGCCGCGCCGGCGGTCGAGGTGGCGACGCGCACGTCGGCCTCGGGGAGGTGCTCGCGCAGGAACCGGTGGCACTGCGCGGTCGCGACCGGGATCGACAGGATCTCCTTGACGTCCTCGAGGGCGACGCCGGGCCGGGCGGCGAGGCACATGTGGATGTCGAGCACGACCTCGCGCTGGATCAGCAGGTCGTGATCGAATGCGAGCGCGTCGAGGGTGAAGTTGACCATCCCCTCGATCGAGTTCTCGATCGGCACGAAGCCGAGATCGACCTCGCCCGACGACACCGCGTCGAGCACGTCGGGGACGGTGCGATACGCCTGGAGGTCGCCACCGGCGAGGTCGCGCTGGGTCCGCAGTGCCTGCTCGGTGAACGTGCCGAACGGGCCGAAGAACCCGACGCGAGGCGAGGGCAGCGATTCGTCCGGCGGCGCAGCAGCAGTCATGCCGGAGCAGGCTAGGCCGACGGTGCCGACCCGACCCGCACCCGTTCCGGTCGACGCCGCGACCGGGACACGAGGATCAGACGCCGAGCCGCTCGGTGAGCAGGTCGACGATCTCGTCACCGGACTTCCCGCCGGCCCACCGGGCAGCGACGTCGCCGTCGCCATCGATCAGGGTGACGAACGGGAACGCCGTCACACCGAACGCATCGGCGACGACGAACGACTGGGTGTCCATGTCGACCCCGTCGGCCATCGCCGGATACGTCCAGTCGACGTCGTCCAACCACTCCCCCGGTGGGAAGTTGGGCCGACCCGCGTTGGCCGCGGTGCTCACCGCGATGAGGTTCACACCGTCCGGCACACGGCCTTCGTCGCGCAGTGCGTTGATGACCGGGACCTCGTCGTTGCAGTGCGGGCACCAGTGGGCGAGGAAGATCACCATCGTCGGGCCGTCCTGGGCGGCGTCGATGCGGACCGGTTCACCGTCGAAGCCGAGCCCCACGATCGTCGGCGCCGCCGTGCCGAGCGCCGGATCGTCGTCGATCGTGTCGGCCTGCAGCGGCGGCAGCTTCTCGCCGACCACGTCGACCGGACCGATCGCCGGCAGGAACTCCTCGGGGATGTCGGGGCTGACGGTCGAGACCGGCCCGTCGATCGAGGCCGACGGATCGGTCGAGTCCGGCGCGTCGGTCGCAGCGGGGCCGTCGGTGGTCTCGGTCGCAGCCGGTGCCTCGGTCACGGCCGCGGCGTCGGCGACCGGTTCGTCGGTGTCGTCGCCGCCGCACGCGGTGACGACGAGCGCCATCGCCAACGCAGCGACGCCGGCGCGGCGGATCGGGGTGTGGGATCGCAGGGTCACGAGAACTCCTTGTCGGTCTGGTCGACGGCCGTCGGTGGGGCGTCGGCATCCGGACGGTCGAATCGGATGAGGTTGAGGGCGAGCACGGTGACGAACCCGGACAGGGCCATGAACGCCAGCGTGACGAAGCCGAACTCGCGGAACCAGATGTCGGCGCATCCCGGCCCGAACAGCGCGCACGACTCGGTGTCGGCGAGCACGCCCCATTCGATCAGGTAGTGATACGTCGAGATGCCAGCGCCGATGAGCGCCAACGGCACCAGGTACCAGCGCGCGTCGCGATCGCGACGGACGAGGCCGACGAGTGCCACCACCGCGATCGGATACATCGCGATCCGCTGGAACCAGCAGAGTCGACACGGGATGTAGCCCGCCGACTCGGAGAAGTAGAGGCTGCCGAGCGTCGCCACACCCGCCACGGCGAGGGTCAACTCGGGTGCGCGACCGCTGACTCGGCGCGCGATGCCGACACCGACACCGGTCGTCCGGGCGACGACGAGCCCGACGGTGCCGGCCGCGGCGACGAGCGCCAACAGCGACGTGACCACCTCCATGGTCCGGACCATGGGATCAGTATGGGGGAGGATCGTCGGGAACGGGTCGCGTTCGACCGACGCCTCGCCACCAGCTGAGGGTTCGCTGAGAAGCCGGTGTACGCACCAGCGCGCCCCCGATCAGGCAGTAGGGTTCGACGCATGCAGGAATTCGCCGCCATCAGCGTCTCCACCTACGACCCTGATTCGCTCGTCGCCCAGCTGAACGAACGCGCCGCCGACGGCTGGTCGGTGGTGTCGATCGTGCCGACGGGCAGCACCATCACCGCGTACCTGTCGCGTGCGACCTCGGCCGATGCCGACACCGACGGGTCCGGCGCCGACGACACGTCGACGGACGCGGTCGTGGCGGTCGCCGCGGTGCCGGAACCGGCAGCCGAACCGGCCGACGAGCTCGCAGCCGAACCGGCAGCCGAACCGGCCGAGGAACCCGCAGCCGAAACGGCGACCGAGCCGGGCGAGGAGCCCGCGCCCGAAACGGCGGAGGAGGGCGGCGACGGGTGGGCCGCGTCAGCGGCCGCCGCAGCGGTGCTCGCCGCCGAGTCGGCGAGCGAGCCGACACTGCCGTCGGCGACGCCGGAGCCGACCCCGGAACCCGCCGCGGAACCGTTCGTCCCGGAGCCCGCAGCCGAACCGACCCCGGAACCCGCCGCCGAACCGACCCAGGAACCCGCCGCCGAACCGGCCACCGTCGCCCCGGCCGCCGAGCCGGCCGCAGCAGCTGCAGCCGCGGCGCCGGCCGGCTGGTACGCCGACCCGTCCTCGCGCTACGAGCTCCGCTACTGGGACGGCAACACGTGGACCGAGCACGTGTCGCGCGGCGGCCAGCAGTTCACCGACCCGCCGGTCGCCTGACGACTCGCCTGATCGAGCGGCGCGACGCGGGCGTCCGGCGAGGTCGCGGCGGTGATGCTCGTCCCCGCCGCCGTCGAGGTCGACCTCCGCATCGTGCCGGTGGCGACCCCGGGTGCCGACGGCGCGTCACGGCTGCTGTTGCCGAGCTGCTACCGGCGTTTCCTACCGTGCGCGCATGGCTCTTGCGCGTCCCTCGTTCCGAACCATCGCTCTGTCCGCTGCACTCGCGCTCGTCGCGACATCGGTCGGCGGCATCGCGTCGACCGGTCCGGCAGCGGCCGAGACGCCCCCACCGCAGTACCAGCCGCTGCCTGCGCCACAACGCATCGTCGACACCCGCCCCGGTGAGCGGACGATCGACGGCGACAACCAGGGCACCGGACAGGTCGCGGCCCAAGGCACCCTCGTCGTCGAGGTCGCCGGCCGAGCCGGCGTCGACGCCTCGGCCGTCGCCGCCGTTCTGAACGTCACCGCCGTCGGCGCAGCGGGTGAGGGCTTCCTGACCGTGTATCCGTGCGACCAGGATCGTCCGCTGTCGTCGAACGTGAACTACGGCGCCGGCACCGTCGACAGCAACGCGGTCTTCGCGGCACTCGATGCGGACGGTCGCACCTGCATCTACACCTGGGCGGCCGTCGACCTCGTCGTCGACGTCAACGGGTGGACACCCGACGGCGTGTTCGAACCGCTCGACGCACCGCTCCGGTTCGCCGACACCCGTCCCGGCGAGCAGACGATCGACGGCCAGCTCGCCGGCGGCGGCCCCGTCACCGGTGGGCAGTCGCTCGCCGTGCCGGTCGCCGGGCGCGAGGGCGTGCCCGACGACGCGACGTCGGTCGTCCTCAACGTCACCGTCACCTCACCCCAGGGGCCGGGCCACTTCACCGTCTACCCGTGCGACGAGGACCTCCCGACGGCGTCGAACCTCAATTACCAACCCGGCCAGGTGACCTCGAACTCGTCGATCGCCCGCGTCGCCGCCGACGGGACGGTGTGCGTCTTCACGTTCGCGACGGCGCACGTCATCGTCGACGTCAGCGGCAGCCTGGCGGGCGACTCGTTCGTCGGTCTCGACGCACCGCAGCGGCTCGTCGACTCACGACCCGGCGAGCGCACGACCGACGGCGACGTGCAGGGCGACGGGTTCCGCCGGGCCGGCACCACGCTCCAGTTCCCGGTGACCGGGCGAGCGGACATCCCGGCCGAGGCGACCGCGGTGGCGCTCAACGTGACGGTCGTGAACGGCGCCGCACCCGGATTCCTCACGGTGCACCCCCGCAACTCCGAGCGACCGCTCGCATCGAACGTCAACTTCGACGTCGGTCAGGTCAAGGCCAATCTCGTCGTTGCGGGTGTGGGCGGCGGCGGGATGGTGTGCCTCTACACCCTCGCCGACGTCGACGTGATCGTCGACGTGGCCGGCTACTACGTGGGCGACGAACCGGCCGACACCGGCCAGGACTGCCCGTTCGAGTACCCGATCCGTTCGCTCTGGGACGGCTATCCCGTCGGCGAGTACCACATGCCGCCCGGTCGCTACGTGGCCGAGAACCCGTTCGAGGCCCAGGTCTGGTGCGAGGGCCGCAACAAGGAAGGCAACACCTTCCAGGACTTCCTCGACGGCGACGAGCTGTACGGCAGCCATGTCGCGGCGGACGGCCGGCTCCTGTTCGACGTGCTGCCGATCTCGAACTTCGTCGACCACGTCACCGTGTTCGGGATCGACACCACGGCGCCGTGCCTGCCGCTCGTGCCGTACGACCCGGCTGCGTCGGCGAACGACCCGCTGCTCACCACGTTCGGACCGGGCGACCACCAGGTGAACGTGCACATCGCTCCGGGGACCTACTCGGCGAGCCGGGTGCCCGACGGCGGGTTCTGCGTCGTGCTCGTCTTGTCGGACTTCAGCGGCACGGACGATTCGATCATCGCCCGCTACCAATCGGGGGACGACGACTCGATCACGATCAGCGTCCCGTCGTCCGCGGCGGGCATCACGGTGGGCAACACGTGCACCACCTTCTCGTGATCGGGTGATCATGACCCGACTCACGTGATCGGATTCCCGTGATCGAACGTCACCGGCTGCCAGGAGCCCGGTGACCACCGCGCCGGCCCCTCGTGCGAGGGGCCGGCGCCGGCGCTCGGGACGAAGGTCCCGATGACCCCGGTGAGCGTCTCGATACGCTCGGAGGCCATATGCGAGCGACCTCGATCGGACACGCCGGCATGCTCATCGAGACCGACGCCGGCTCGATCCTCTGCGACCCGTGGTTCGTCCCGGCGTTCTTCGGGTCGTGGTTCGTCTTCCCACGCAACGACCAGTTGTCGGACGACCTGCGCGAGCGCATCGAGTCGGCCGACTACCTGTACGTCACCCATCTGCACGGTGACCACCACGACGAGCCGTGGCTCCGCGAGCACCTCAGGCGCGACATCCCCATCCTGTTGCCCGGGTACCCGACCAAGGAGCAGCAGCGCACGCTCGCGAAGCTCGGGTTCACGAACTTCATCCGCACCGTCGACGGGGAGGAAATGGAGCTGGCGCCCGGCCTGACGATCGCGATCCACACCGAGGTCTCGATCACCGACGGCCCCGGCGGCGACTCGGCGATGATGGTCAGCGACGGCGAGACACGCATCGTCAACCAGAACGACTGCCGCACCACCGACCTCGAGGCCCTCCGCCGCCACGGTCCGGTCGACCTGCACTGGCTGCAGTACTCGGGCGCGATCTGGTACCCCATGGTGTACGAGTACGACGACGACCGGATGCGCGAGCTCGTCGACGCGAAGGTCGAGAGCCAGTTCACCAGGGCGCTGCGCTACGTCGATCGCATCGACGCGCGTGCCGTCGTCCCGAGCGCCGGCCCGCCGGCCTTCCTCGACCCCGACCTGTTCCACCTCAACGTCATCAAGGGCGACGAGCTGTCGATCTTCCCGGACCAGCGGTCGTTCATGACGCGCCTCGACGCTGCCGGGCGGCGCGGCATCCTCGCGATCCCGGGCACCCAGATCGACGTCACCCCCGACGAGATCACGGTGACCCATCCGATGCCCGCGGAGCAGGTCGATCAGATCTTCTCGATGAAGAAGTGGTACCTGCGCGACTATCAGCGCGACTGGATGCCGTGGCTCGACGAGCAGAAGGCGAACTGGAACGCCCCGTCGACCGACCTGATCCCGACCCTGAAGGCGTGGTGGGAGCCACTGCTGCGCATGGCACCGACCCTGCGTGGTGCCGTCGGCGCCAACTGCCTGATCCGCGCCGGCGAGCTCGAGATCCTGATCGACTTCCCGAACGCCGAGGTGCGCGCCTACGACGGCGAGCCCTACGAGTTCCGATTCACCATCCCGCGCGAGCTCGTCGAGACCGTGGCCGACCAGCGCGCCGTCGACTGGTCGAACTCGCTGTTCCTGTCGTGCCGCTGGAGCGGATGGCGAGCCGGTGACTTCAACGAATACCTCTACAACTTCTTCAAGTCGCTGTCGGTCGAGCGGATGCGCCGGACCGAGGCCGAGGCCGTCCGCAAGCTGAACCCCCCGACCGAGGTCGAGCCCGAGATCCGTCTGGGCGACTACGTCGTGCAGCGTCGGTGTCCGCACCGCAACGCCGACCTCTCGGTGTTCGGCGAGATCGAGCAGGGTGCGCACGGCGGTGACGTGCTGGTGTGCACGTTGCACGGCTGGCTGTTCGACTGCGAGACCGGTCGTTGTCTCACGAGCGCCGACCACCCGCTGTCGATCCGTCGCGCCGACGACTGATCGTCGAGCCCCGCCGCTGCGGGGTCACGGCCCGCGCGTCGGGAAGGTGGTCGTGGTCTCCGCCGTGGTCGTCGTCGTGGTCGTGGTGGTGGTGGTCGTCGTCGTGGTCGTCGGCGGCAGCGTCGTGGTCGTGGTGGTCGTCGTCGTGGTGGTGGTCGTCGGCGGCGGGGCGGTCACGAGCGTCAGCGTCCCCTCGGCGGTGGCGCCGAGTTCGTCGGTGACCCGGTACGTCACGAGCACGTCGGGCACGCCCTGCCCGGTCGGGGCGGTGGCGGTGAGCTGCAGTTGGTTGAGCGAGAGCGTCCACGGCGACGGGTTGCCGAGCAGTTCGACGGTGATGTCGTCACCGTTCGGATCGGATGCGTTCAATGTCACCACCCGCTGGGTGCCGGCCGGGACGACGATCTCCTGGTCGGGTGCCAGCGGAGCCGCGTTGACGATCAACGTCACGGTGGCGGCCTGCGCACTGACCGTGCCGAGCGCATCGACCGCGCGGTAGGTGAACGAGGCCGTCCCGCTACCGCCGGCGGGATCGATGCGGAGCCGTCCGTCGGACAGCACCTCGATCGTGCCGACGGCCCCGCTCGCGAAGGTGAAGGTCGCCGGGACGGCGGTGACCGAGAGCGAGTCGCCGTCGGGATCCTGGTCGTTGGCGAGCGGCGCGAAGGTGACCGACCCGCTGGAGATCTCGACCAGGTCGTCGACCGCGATCGGCGCCAAGTTGACCAGATCGATCGTGACGGGGACCCGGGCCGTGAGTCCGCCCGGGTCGGCGACGACGGCGACGAACTCGGCGCGGCCCGACTGACCCGCCGGGTTGACGCGGATCGCACGACTGTCGTCGACGAGGGTGATCCACGCCGGCTGACCCTCGAGACCGGCGAACCGGAGCGGTTCGTCATCGCTGGCGAGCTGGCTGACCGGGATCGTGACCGGGTCGATCCGCCCGATGGCGTTGGCGTACGGCGCGGCGACCGGGTCCTGGTTGACGTCGATGGTCACCGTGCCGACGTCCTGGACGCGACAAGCGTTGCGCACGACGTACTCGAACACGACGTTGCCGTTCTCGCCCGCGGGCGGCGTGTAGACCCCGGCCGGGACACCGAGTGGCGCACCGACCTGGACCACGTCGCCGTTGCGCGCCAGCGTGGTCAGATCGATCGCAATCGGCTGTTGATACCCGGTCTCGAGGAAGAGGTCGGGCGCCTCGGGCGCCGCGACCGCACACGGCAGGACCGCGATCCGGGCGACCGCCTCGTCGGTGTCCTCGCCGTCGTCGATCTGGTACGGCACCACGGCGGTGCCGCTCGCCCCGGTCGTGAGCCAGCCGCGCCCGGCGGCTTCGAGGAAGGGCCGTGCACGCTCGATCGGGGCGGGGTCGCCCGCGACCATGAGGTAGAGCTGCCCGGCCACGGCATCCTTGCCG
>JAUHYJ010000102.1 GCA_030425785.1 Acidimicrobiia bacterium
CCATCGCACCCGTCCCGCCGGCTCATGCTCGGCGAGCGTACTGCCGGCACGGTGGGGTGGTCGTGTGCTCGCACGTCGGGTGCGGCAACGCACCGCTACGACGCGCGGCCGGTGCGAGCGCGGCGGGTGCTGCTCGACGCAGCGGAGGAAGGGCCGTCTCGGTGACCTCGGCGTCGCCGGCGGTGACGGTGTCGTCGTACGCCAGGATGCCGGACGCTCCACCGATCACTCCGTCGGCCCCGGGGTGCACCGGGTGGGAGCGAGCGTCGTCGCAGCTAGCATGGCCTGCTGACATATCCGGTTGCTCGCCGAAGACCGCTGGCCCGTCGCTCCTCCGGGAGACGACGGTTAATGGGAACACCAGCCGAGGTGCACGCTCCATCGGGTCCGATCGTCGATCGCTCGACCATCGCTCCTCATGGTGTTCGCACGTTTGCGAGCCATGAGTCGTAGCGAAAGGAGGTGCACATACATGAGTGATACTGCTACCCGAGAGCCGCGTGCCGACAAGGTGGCCGTGGTCGAGGAGATCCGCCAGAAGCTGGCTGACTCCCAGGCGGTGTTCATCACCGAGTACCGCGGTCTGACCGTGTCGCAGCTCGCCACGGTGCGCAACGCGCTCCGTCCCGCCGACGCTCAGCTGGCCGTGTACAAGAACACGCTCGCCAAGCTGGCCGTCCGTGAGGCCGGTCTCGACGGGCTCGACGACCTGCTCGTCGGTCCGACGGCGCTGACCTTCGTCCAGGGGGACGTCGCCGGTGCCGCGAAGGCGCTGCGTGACTCGTCCAGGACGCTGCCGGCGCTGGTCGTCAAGGGCGGCGTCCTCGGCGAGGCCACCCTCACCGAAGCCGACGTCCTGACGCTCGCCGACCTGCCGTCGCGCGAGGAGTTGCTGGCCAAGTTCGCCGGGGCGCTGCAGGCGCCGCTGGTCAAGACCGCCGGCCTGCTCCAGGCGCTGCCGCGCAACTTCGCGTACGGCCTCAACGCCCTCATCGAGAAGCAGGCCGCCTGATCGGCCCGCTTCGCATCCCATCCGCAACATCACATTCGAGGCGCGTGAGCGCCACCACCATTCATCAAGGAGAACAGCCGACATGGCTACGAAGGAAGAAATCCTCGACGCAATCAGCAACATGACCGTCATCGAGCTCAAGGAGCTCCTCGACGCGTTCGAAGAGAAGTTCGAGGTGACCGCCGCTGCGCCGGTCGCCGTCGCGGCTGCCGGTGCGCCGGCCGCCGGTGGTGGCGACGCCGCCGCCGCCGAGGAGAAGGACGAGTTCGACGTCATCCTCGCCGACGCCGGTGGCCAGAAGATCCAGGTCATCAAGGCCGTCCGCGAGCTCACCAGCCTGGGCCTCAAGGAGGCCAAGGACCTGGTCGACGGCGCCCCGAAGCCGATCCTCGAGCACGCGTCGAAGGACGACGCCGAGGCCGCCAAGGCCAAGCTCGAAGAGGCCGGCGCCACCGTCGAGCTCAAGTGAGCGACGGCGTCGCACGACGCTGAACGCCTGACACGAGCCCCGGGTGAATCGCCCGGGGCTCGTTCGCGTCCCGGCAGCGGCACACTGTGGTGATGCGTTCCGCCGTCGCGTTCCTCGCCGTCGCCGTCGTCGCGGCCGCCGGATGCGCCGACGACGGCCCGGGCGCGGCGGCGCCGACGGTCGCCGCCTCGTCGTTCGGCGTCGAGCTGCGTGCCGAGACGGTGCAGACCGGACTCGTCGGCCCGACCCAGATCGCCGACGACGGGCGCGGTGGCTACGTCGTCGCCGAACTCAACGGTGACGAGGGCGACGGAACGGGGAGGGTGCTGCATCTCGACGGGCTCCCGGGTGACCCCGTGGTGCTCGTCGACGGGCTGCTCACGCCGACCGGCGTGGCCGTCGACGGCGACCTGCTCTGGATCATGGAACGTCGGACCCTGTCCGTCGCGCCGCTCGACCGGCCCGATGCGCGCGAGATCGTGCTCGACGACCTGCCGTTCAACGGGCGTTCCGAGGGCACGATCTCACCGGCGCCCGGCGGCGGCATCCTGTTCGACACCTCGGGACGTCGACTCGGTGGCGGCGAGCTCGTCGAGGGTTCGGGTGTGCTCTGGTACCTCGCGTCGCCCGACGCCGATCCCGAACCGTTCGCGACCGGGTTCAAGCACGCGTACGCCCACGCATCGCTGCCGGACGGTCGTTGGCTCGTCACCGAGATCGCCGACGGCCGGCTCGACGCCGAGGTGCCGCCCGACGAACTGGTGATCGCGGCCGACGGCGACGACTTCGCCTATCCGCGCTGTGTCGGTGACCGGACGCCGGTCGGGGAGACGGGCGGGACGGCCGAGGAGTGCGACGCCACGCCGGGGTCGCTCGCCCTGTTCGCGCCCCAGTCCACGCCGACCGGCGTCGCCGTCGCGCCCTGGAACCCCGACCTCGCGCTCGTCGCGTTGTGGGTGACGGGCGAGGTGGTCGCCGTCCCGATCGACGGTGGTGGGCCGGCGACGGTCGTGTTCGACGGCATCGAGCGGCCCCAGCATCTCCTGGCCGACGGTGATCGCGTCCTGGTGACCGATCACGCGAGCGGGGAGATCATGGCGCTGCGCCCGATCGAGGGCTGACGCGGCGCCAGCCGCGGACCGGCGCACCAGCCGCGGATCAGCGCCGACGGGCGCGGCTCAGCCGTTTCCGGGGTCCTCGTCGACGTCGACCTCGACGCCCGGAACGTCCAGGTTGATGTTGCCGTCGTCGTCCCGATCGGACACGGCGAGGAAGACGATCGCCCCGATCGCCGCGGCGAGCGCGGCGAACAGGAACCCGGCCACGAATGCCGGCGCGCTGCTCTTCGGCTCCTGGACCTGGGTGTGGACGTGCTTTTCGACGATCACCCGACGCACGTCGTCGGACTCGTCGATCTCGTACTCGGTGGGAATCGCATCAGCCATGTCCGGTGCGGTACCCGGTCCGCCCGGGCCTCAACCGGTCCGGCGACGACGATCACCCGAACGGACGACGAGTCCCCCTCACCCCGCGACGAGACCGAACCTACGACGATGCCCGAACCCACGACGGTGCCCGAACACGTCGCGGATCCAGCGGCGGCGGGCGCCGGCGCTCGGTCGGCGCTCGGTCGGCGCTCGGTCGGCTGGTGGCGGCCCGGCGGCCGACCGCTCGTCGGGCCGAGCCGCGGGCCGGAAAGGCTTGACAGATCGACCCGATTTCCTTACCGTGTGCCCCAATTCGACGCCAGGCCGGGAGGCCGGGTGAGTCGATCCAGACACGCACGATGTCCCTGTCGCGCTGGTTGACGATCTGATGACAACCGCGGTAGGCTCGTCTGTTGCCGTGCGTCGTCGTCCCCTCACTCCCAACTCGGTGGGCCTCTCGTCGCGCGTCCGCATCCGACCGACGACCTTCGAGGTGATCTGTGGCTACTCGCTCGACCTCCCGTGAGCGCTATTCGTTCGCGAACCTGGACGAACCCCTCGAACTGCCGGACCTCATCGCCATTCAGCGCGAGAGCTTCCAGTGGTTCCTCGAGGAGGGTCTCGCCAACACCTTCCGCGACATCAGCCCGATCAAGGACTTCTCCGAGTCGCTCCAGCTCGAGCTCGAGTTCGACCCGTTCGACGAGGACCTGCGCCCGCCGCCGAAGTTCACGGTGGAGGAGTGCAAGGAGAAGGACATGACCTACAGCGCGCCGATCTTCGTGCGCGCCCGGTTCATGAACCGCAACACCGGTGAGATCAAGGAGCAGACGGTCTTCATGGGCGATCTGCCCGCGATGACCGACAAGGGCACCTTCATCATCAACGGCACCGAGCGCGTCGTCGTGTCGCAGCTCGTGCGCAGCCCCGGCGTCATCTTCGAGCCGGGCGAGCGGTACCGGCTCCGCAACCTCACCAAGCACCAGCTCGTCAAGGGCACCATCCACCCGTACCGCGGTGAGTGGATGGAGTTCGACGTCGAGCACCGCCCCGGCAAGGACGTCACCTGTGGCACCCGCGTCGCCCGCAAGCGCCGTCTGGGCATCTTCACGTTGCTCCGCGCGCTCGGCTACGACGAGGCCAACGCGCCGGGCTTCCTCGAGAAGTTCGTCGCCGAGTTCGACTTCCTCGAGGGCCAGTGGGACAAGGAGCGCGACGTCGCCCCGACCCAGGACGAGGCGCTGGTCGAGATCTACAAGCGTGCCCGCCCGGGTGAGCCGCCGACCGTCGACTCGGCCAAGGCCTACTTCCGCAACGCGTTCTTCGAGAGCCGCCGCTACGACCTCTCCCGCGTCGGCCGCTACAAGCTCAACCGCAAGCTCGGCGCCGAGCTCGAGAAGATCGGCACCCAGTTCGACCTGCTCGGCAAGACCAACCTCGAGGGCGAGCCACTGCTCGACATGCCCGAGGAGGGCCAGCACGTCCTCAGCCGCTGCGAGGTCCTCGCCGCGGTCACCTACATGCTCAACCTCGTCAAGCAGGAGCCCGGCTACCGGCTCGACGACCAGGACCACTTCGCCAACCGTCGCATCCGCAGCGTCGGCGAGCTGATCCAGAACCAGGTGCGCATCGGCCTGTCCCGCATGGAGCGCGTCGTGCGTGAGCGCATGACGACCCAGGACGTCGAGGCGATCACCCCGCAGACCCTGATCAACATCCGCCCGGTGGTGGCGGCGATCAAGGAGTTCTTCGGCACGTCGCAGCTGTCGCAGTTCATGGACCAGGTGAACCCGCTGTCGGGCCTCACCCACCGTCGCCGGCTGTCCGCATTGGGTCCCGGCGGCCTGTCCCGGGAGCGAGCGGGCTTCGAGGTCCGCGACGTCCACTTCAGCCACTACGGCCGGATGTGCCCGATCGAGACGCCGGAGGGCCCGAACATCGGCCTGATCGGTGGGTTGTCCACCTTCGCCCGCGTCAACGAGTTCGGCTTCATCGAGTCGCCGTACCGCAAGATCGAGAACGGTCGCGTCACGGGCGAGATCGTCTACATGGCCGCCGACGAGGAAGAGAACTACGTCGTCGCCCAGGCCAACACGCCGATCAACGAGGACGGCACCTTCAAAGACGACCGCGTGCTCGTGCGCCGGTCGCCGCAGGCCGCCAGCCTCGACGACCTCCGCAAGATGCTCGAACAGGAGAGCTTCTTCGGCGCCACGACCGACATCGGGTACGTCCCGCCGACCGAGGTCGACTACATGGACGTGTCGCCGAAGCAGATCGTCTCGGTCGCCACGGCGCTCATCCCGTTCCTCGAGCACGACGACGCCAACCGCGCCCTGATGGGCGCCAACATGCAGCGTCAGGCCGTTCCGCTGCTGCGGGCCGAGGCGCCGTACATCGGCACCGGCATCGAGGACCGCGCGGCCCGCGACGCCGCCGACCTGATCCAGGCCGACGACGACGGCGAGGTCACCGAGGTCACCGGTGCCACCATCACCGTCCAGTACAAGAACCTCGGCAAGCGCACCTACGGCCTGTCGAAGTTCCGCCGGTCCAACCAGGACACGTGCATCAACCACCGCCCTCGCGTCGCCGAGGGCGACAAGGTGAAGAAGGGCACGATCCTGGCCGACGGCCCGTCGACCGACCACGGCGAGCTGGCGCTCGGCAAGAACCTGCTGGTCGCGTTCATGCCGTGGGAGGGCTACAACTTCGAGGACGCGATCATCCTGTCCGAGCGTCTCGTCCGTGACGACGTGCTCACGTCGATCCACATCCACGAGCACGAGGTCGACGCCCGCGACACCAAGCTCGGCCCGGAAGAGATCAGCCGGGACATCCCGAACCTCTCCGACGACATCCTCGCCGACCTCGACGACCGCGGGATCATCCGCGTCGGCGCCGAGGTCGGGCCGGGCGACGTGCTCGTCGGCAAGGTCACGCCGAAGGGCGAGACCGAGCTGACGCCCGAGGAGCGGTTGCTCCGTGCGATCTTCGGCGAGAAGGCCCGCGAGGTGCGCGACACCAGCCTCAAGGTGCCCCACGGCGAGACCGGCAAGGTCATCGACGTCAAGGTGTTCAACCGCGACGACGGCGACGAGCTGCCCCCCGGCGTCAACCAGCTGGTGCGGGTCTACGTCGCCCAGAAGCGCAAGATCTCGGTCGGCGACAAGCTCGCCGGACGCCACGGCAACAAGGGCGTCATCTCGAAGATCCTGCCGATCGAGGACATGCCGTACACCGCCGACGGCCAGCCCGTCGACATCATCCTCAACCCGCTCGGCGTGCCGAGCCGGATGAACGTCGGCCAGGTGCTCGAAGCACACCTCGGCTACTGCGCCCGCTGGGGCTGGACCAACCCCGACGGCACCACCGTCGGCGACGAGCCGGTGCGCGGCACCGAGCGCAAGACGCGCCCGACGACCCAGCCGGCCACCTTCGTCGCCACCCCGGTGTTCGACGGCGCCAACTGGGACGAGAAGGAGAAGTCGGGCGAGCTCCCGACCATCCAGGAGATCCTCGAGGGCCTCAACCCCGAGGGTGCCCACGGCGAGCGCCTCATCGGCACGAACGGCAAGCAGGACCTGTACAACGGCCGGACCGGCGAGAAGTACGACCAGCCGATCATGACCGGCTACATGTACATCCTGAAGCTGGCCCACCTGGTCGACGACAAGATCCACGCCCGCTCGACCGGCCCGTACTCGATGATCACCCAGCAGCCGCTCGGCGGCAAGGCCCAGTTCGGTGGCCAGCGCTTCGGTGAGATGGAGGTGTGGGCCCTCGAGGCGTACGGCTCGGCCTACTGCCTGCAGGAGCTGCTCACCATCAAGTCCGACGACGTCCTCGGCCGCGTGAAGGTGTACGAGGCGATCGTCAAGGGCGACAACATCCCCGAACCGGGCGTGCCCGAGTCGTTCAAGGTCCTCATGAAGGAGATGCAGGCGCTCTGCATCAACGTCGAGGTCCTCGGCGACGACGGTCGCGAGATCGAGATGCGCGACCTCGACGACGAGGTGTTCCGCGCCGCCGAAGAGCTCGGCATCGACATCTCGCGCCCCGAGCGCGGCACCGACGAAGACGATGCGCGACGCGCCGCCGAGCGCGCCGCCCGCTGACCCGAGAACTGACGAGAGAGACAAGGAACCGCACACATGCTCGACGTCAACATGTTCGACCAGCTCAAGATCGGGCTGGCGACCGCCGACCAGATCCGGCTCTGGAGCCACGGCGAAGTCAAGAAGCCCGAGACGATCAACTACCGCACCCTGCGCCCCGAGAAGGACGGCCTGTTCTGCGAGAAGATCTTCGGGCCCACCCGCGACTGGGAGTGCTACTGCGGCAAGTACAAGCGCGTCCGGTTCAAGGGCATCATCTGTGAGCGCTGCGGCGTCGAGGTGACCCGCTCCAAGGTCCGCCGCGACCGCATGGGCCACATCGAGCTGTCGGCTCCGGTCGTCCACATCTGGTACCTGCGCGGCACCCGGTCGTGGCTGGCCTACCTGCTCGCCGGCATCGAGCCGAAAGAGGAGCTCAAGGCCAAGCAGCTCGAGAAGGTCATCTACTTCGCGGCCAACCTGGTCACCTGGGTCGACGAGGACGCCCGCCACGAGGCGCTCGAGTCGCTCGAGGCCGAGTACCTCGAAGAGCGCGACGAGATCCGCAAGGAGCTCGAGCTCGCCATCGACCGCCGGTACAAGGAGCTCGAGGAGGAGGCCGAGGCGGCCGAGGCCGAGGGCACCGACACCAAGAAGATGAAGCGCGAGGCCGAAAAGGAGATCGAGGCCCTGCGCGAGCGCTACGACATGGAGCTCGATCTCGTCGAGCGTGCGTGGGACGAATTCAAGAGCCTGCACAGCCGCAAGATCATCGAAGACGAGATGTTGTGGCGTGAGCTGACCGACAAGTACGGCGAGTACTTCGAGGGCGGCACCGGCGCCGACGCGATCAAGCAGCTCATCGACCGGATCGACTTCGACGAGGAAGAAGAGAAGCTCCGCAACGCGATCGACCCGCCCGAGGGCCAGAAGCCGCTCAGCGCGCAGCGCAAGCAGAAGGCGATCAAGCGCCTCAAGATCGTGGCGTCGTTCAACCGGCGTGACGACCACGAGCGTCGCAGCAACGACCCCAAGGCGATGATCCTCGACGTCGTGCCGGTGATCCCGCCCGAGCTGCGCCCGATGGTGCAGCTCGACGGTGGCCGTTTCGCCACGTCCGACCTGAACGATCTGTACCGCCGGGTCATCAACCGCAACAACCGCCTGAAGCGTCTGCTCGACCTCGGTGCGCCCGAGATCATCGTCAACAACGAAAAGCGCATGCTCCAGGAGGCCGTCGACGCGCTGTTCGACAACGGCCGTCGTGGCCGCCCGGTCACCGGGCCGGGCAACCGTCCGCTCAAGTCGCTGTCCGACATGCTCAAGGGCAAGCAGGGCCGGTTCCGCCAGAACCTGCTCGGCAAGCGCGTCGACTACTCGGGTCGTTCGGTGATCGTGGCCGGCCCGACGCTGCGCCTGCACCAGTGCGGTCTGCCGAAGCTGATGGCGCTCGAGCTGTTCAAGCCGTTCGTCATGAAGCGCCTGGTCGACCTCGAACTGGCCCAGAACATCAAGACCGCCAAGCGCATGGTCGAGCGCCGTCGTCCCCAGGTGTGGGACGTGCTCGACGACGTCATCAAGGAGCACCCGGTGCTCCTCAACCGTGCGCCGACGCTGCACCGCCTGGGCATCCAGGCGTTCGAGCCGGTGCTGGTCGAGGGCAAGGCGCTCCAGATCCACCCGCTGGTGTGCACCGCGTTCAACGCCGACTTCGACGGTGACCAGATGGCCATCCACGTGCCGCTGTCCGCCGAGGCCCAGGCCGAGGCCCGCGTGCTCATGCTGTCGGCGAACAACATCTTGTCGCCGGCGTCGGGTCGCCCGATCGTGACGCCCACCCAGGACATGGTGATCGGCGGGTTCTACCTGACCGAGCACGTCGAGGGTGCTGCTGGCGAGGGGCGCGTGTTCCGCCACCTGTGGGAGGCCGAGCGGGCGTACGACGAGGGCAGCCTCGCCCTGCACGCGATGGTCACCTTCCGCCCCGGCAACGGGATCGAGCCGTACGAGACGACGCTCGGCCGCGCGCTGTTCCAGGCGACGCTGCCCGGCGACTACGCCGACCGTTTCGGCCCGATCCTCGAGACGATCAAGAAGCGCCACATGGGTGAGATCGTCGAGCGGCTCTCGGACCACTACGACGCGATGGAAGTGGCCCGCTCGCTCGACGCCATCAAGAACCTCTGCTACCGGTACGCGTCGCAGTCGGGCCTGACGGTCTCGATCGACGACGTCAAGACGCCGGCGATCAAGCGCGAGCTGCTCGACGACTACGAGGGCAAGGCCGACAAGGTCGAGACCCAGTTCCGTCGGGGCATCATCACCGACGGCGAGCGCCGCCAGCAGGAGGTCCGCATCTGGACCGAGGCGACCGCCAAGCTGCAGGACATCATGGAAGAGGAGTTCCGCGCCCAGCGGTTCAACCCGATCGACATG
>JAUHYJ010000774.1 GCA_030425785.1 Acidimicrobiia bacterium
CACGGCATTGTTCGTCGCGGGGCTGGTCTTCTTCGCGGCCGATCTTCTGGCTCCTTACCGCAGCGTGCCCGGACAGATCTGGCTCCTGGTCCCGTGTTTGCTCTGGGCGTCGTGTCTCGTCATGCTCCGTCGACTCTGCCGCTACGACCTCGGAGCTCGCTACCGGCTCCGCCTGCCCGACGAGGTCGCGTCATGACGCCGACGACGACCGCTGTCCTCGTCGCCGTCCTCTCGATCGGAGCGGTCATCGCCACGGTGCGGGCGTTCCGACCTTCGCCGCTCACGTTGCGTGCCGTCCAGCAGCGCGTTCGGGCAGACGTGCCGAGTCGAGCTCATGAACCGGCTTGGCCTGACCGGATCGGGCGGCCACTCGCACGCGGTCCGCTCGGAGCACTCGTCGACCGTCACCTCGGCGCGGCGATACGACTCGTCGGCTACACGGTGCCGAACGTGATCGGTACCGTCGTGCTCGCCGTGGTTGTCAGTTCGTTCGCGATGACCGTCGCGGTCGCCGCTCTGATCGCAGCTGGCCTGGTTGCGGGGTCACCGCTCCCGTGGCTGCTCGTCCCGACCGCCGCGGTCCTCCTCGGATGGCGCGTGATCGCGGACCTTCGAGTGCGTGCCAGGCGTCGCAAGGCGGAGTTGCGACGTGCGGTGAACGACTTCGTTCAGCTTCTCGCAGTAGCCCTGACCACGAACAGGTCGGTCGAGGACGCTGTCGCCTTCGCCGCCGATGCCGGAGATGGATTCGGCTTCGAGCTGCTCCGCCAGACCATCGACACCGCCCAACCGATGGGGCTGTCCGTGTGGGATGCGCTCGGAGCGATGGCCGACACCTACGACCTGGACCAACTGCGGGGCCTCGCCACCTCGCTGCAGCGGCAAGCAGGCGTCGGCGTCTCGGTCGCCGCGACGATCCGAACCGAGGCGAGCGCCATGCGTGCGCGGCAACTCGCCGAGATCACTGACCGCGCCGACAAGGCGAACGCCAACCTGTCGCTCCCGACGATGGGGATGGTGTTCGGCATGGTCCTGTTCCTCGCGTACCCCGTCATGCAACAGATCTCCGAGGCCTTCACCTGACCCCAACCATCCAAGGGAGACTCCATGGACACCACCCCAGCCACAACACCGACTCGACCGACACGGCCACTCGACACCATTGCGGTCTGGCTTGCGATCGCTCTCATGGGCTTGCTCGACAGCGGCCGACGCGTCGGGCGGCGACTCGCCGATGACCGCGGGGTGGAGGACTCGCCGTCGAAGCTGATCTTCCTCGCCGTCGCCGTCGCCATCGCGATCGCTGCCGGTCTGTTCATCGTCGGCGTGTTCAACGACGCCCAGAGCAACGTCCCCGATCCGGTCGCGCCCGCCCCCTGATCCGCATCTGGTCCGATGGCGCTCACCGATCTCGACGTCCGTAGCACCAGCCCGAACACGCCTGCACCCGGGCGTCTACGGGGTGACCGCGGCGCGATCGACGGCGGGGTCGAGACCATGTTCGGAGGCGTCGCGTTGATCGCACTCGCGTCGCCGCCGCCTTCGACGGCACGTGCGCGGCCGGTACCGACACCGCACGCTCACTGATCGAACGTCGCGCCGGCGGCTGGTCGTCGGGCGTTGCCGTCCAGTGCGGCGAGGTCGACGGGATCGTGACCGTCACCATCTCAGGCTCCACACCCGGCGTCCTGTTCGATGCCGGCGGCTTCCGAGCGTCGGTCACGCAGTCCGCTCCGAGGGAACGATGAAGACTCCCCCACCGCGCGACGCCGGATTCGTGGCCGCCGTCGAGGTGGTCTACCTCGGCATTGCCGCACTCGTGATGGTCGTCTTCATCGGCTACCTCGGCCGGCTCTCGGCGGCGGGCGTCCAGGTCACGAACTCAGCCCAGGACGCCGCACGAGCGGCTTCGATTGCGGACGATCCAGACGAAGCAAG
>JAUHYJ010000103.1 GCA_030425785.1 Acidimicrobiia bacterium
TCCGGATGGGAGTCCGGCCATGACGGGTGGTGGATGACCGTCGTGACGCTCGCCATGCTGGGCTCGGCGTACATCGCCTTCGGCCACGCGACCCGACGCGACATCCATGCCGAGGAAGTCGAGACGCTCGAGACCATCTCGCTCGGCGGCGCGCTCGTGCACCGGTCGGATCTCGACACGGGTTCGACCCAGCACCTCCGCGGCGACGTGTTCGGCATCACCGGATACACGCCGGAGGAGTGGATCAGCCTCGATCACCGGACGCTCGTCCACCCCGACGACATCGACACGTTCTGGCTGTGGCCGGACGAGGTCGAGCCGAACACGATGATCGACCGCGTCGGCCGGTACCGGCGCGCCGACGGATCATGGGTCTGGCTCCGCGACGTCTCGCGCGTCCAGATCGACCGCCGGGGACACCGGACCATCCGCGGGATCGTCATCGACGTCACGGAGAGCGAGGAGCACCGCATCGAGCTCGCCCGCCTCGCTCGGCTCGACCTCCTGACGGGACTGCCGAACCGTCACGCGTTGCACGAGGAACTGGAGACCCGGCTCGGAGGTGGCGATCCGTTCGTGCTGCTCCTGCTCGACC
The DNA here is from genome assembly GCA_030425785.1 of Acidimicrobiia bacterium. Classification (GTDB taxonomy): domain Bacteria; phylum Actinomycetota; class Acidimicrobiia; order Acidimicrobiales; family Ilumatobacteraceae; genus Ilumatobacter. The sequence goes on from JAUHYJ010000103.1 coordinate 596, forward strand.
TCGACCGCTTCAAGGAGGTCAACGACACGCTCGGCCACGAAGCCGGAGACGACGTCCTGCGGATCATCGCCGCACGGCTCGGCGAGGGGCTGTGCCCCGGCGACCTGTTGGCCCGGATCGGGGGCGACGAGTTCGCGATGGTCATCGAGGGCCTGCTGTCCCCGTCCGAGATCGAGGCCCACGTCGAGCGGATCAGCGCTGCGTGTTCGGCACCGGTCACCGTCCACAACATCGAGCTCGCCCTGTCGCAGTCCTGCGGCATCGCCCACTCGACGTCGGTCGCTGACCGCGCCACCCTGATGCGACACGCCGACATCGCGATGTACAGCGCGAAGCGCGCCGCGATCAGCCATCGCGTCTTCGACAGCAGTCTCGAGCAGAGCTCGACGATGCAGCTCTCCCTGTCCGCCGATCTCACCGCCGCGATCGAGCGGCGGGAGATCGAGCTGTACTACCAACCGAAGATCGACATGCGCACCGGTCGGATCGTCGGCGCCGAGGGCCTCGTGCGATGGCGCCACCCCGACTTCGGGCTGTTGAGCCCCGCCGGGTTCCTCGAGCTCGCGCTGCTCTCGGAGTCGTCGAACGATCTCCTCCGCAGCACCCTCGATCAGGCGGTCGAGATGATTCGCTGCACGTCGGACATCGGCCGACCGATTCCCATCGCGGCGAACATCGCGTTCGCCTCGATCCGCGACATCGGCTTCAGTGACGATCTCGACGAGCTCGTCGCTCACCACGGTGTCGCGCCGGGACTCCTGACGCTCGAGTTCACCGAGAACGACGTCGACCGACCGTCCGACGAGACGGTCGCCGTCGTCAACCGGCTGTCGGCGCGGGGTTTCAAGATCTCGATCGACGACTTCGGGACCGGCCACTCGTCGCTCGAACGGCTGCTCACCCTCCAGGTCGACGAGCTGAAGATCGACCGCATCTTCGTGCGCCGCGTCCTGGAGGACGGTCTCGAACGCAAGATCATCCAGACCATCGTCGACCTCGCCGCACGGCTCGGTGCGCGCGTCGTCGCCGAGGGCGTCGAGACCGACGAGCAGGCCGACGCGCTCACCGACATCGGGTGCCCGGTCGCCCAGGGGTTCCTGTTCGCGCCGGCGCTCCCGGCCGAGGAATTCATCGAGCTCGTCAGGCACGACGCCGCGCACGGGTCGCTCGTCCCGTCGTGACGCCGGGGCACCGGTCCGGATGCATGGTGCGAAACTGCCGGCGGTCTCGCCGGGCTGCGTGGGATGCGCTCGCCCGCCTCACGTGATGGCGGAGAGCACCCAGAGCGTCACCATGCCGGCGAGCAGCGCCACGAGCATGTGACGGCGCCACCACGCGACCCCGCCGGCGACGAGCAACGCTGCGACCTCGGCAACGGTGATGTCGACGCCGCCACCCTCGCCACCGGCGGCGAGGTTGACCGCCAACGCCGCGAGCACCGCCGGACCCACACTGCGCAACGCCCGCTCGACCGGTTGCGGGATCACACGATCGGCGAGCGCGACGATGACCACGGCGCGCATCCCGTACGTCATGGCGCCGACCATCAGCACGATCGCGAGCGCGCTCCACGGGTTCACGACGCCACCTGGGCGGGTGTGCGCGACTCGTTGCGGTGCTCGGCGTACGCCCCGGCCGCCACGCCGGCGACCGCACCGACGAGGATCCCGAGCCGATCCTGCAAGCCCGCGGCTGCGAGCCCGACGACACCGCCGACGACGGCGGCGACGGCCTGCGGACGGCGCTGCACACCCAGGACCACGAGGCACAGGAACATGACCGCAGGCGCGTAGTCGAGGCGCCACCCCTCGGGGACGACCGGCCCGACGACCATGCCGAGCGCGACCGCCCACTGCCAGTTCAGCGCGAAGAAGATCCCGACGCTGAGGTAGTACCGGCGGAACTCGGCGGGCGGGCGATCGGTCTGCAGGACGGCCAGCGCGAACACCTGGTCGATGAGGAAGTAGGGCCCGACCCACCGCATCCATCGCGGTTGACGCTGGAACGCCGGTGCCATGGCGGCGCTGTACATCACGTGCCGGGTGTTGATGACCAGACCGGCGACGACGACCGCCCAGATCGACGCCGTGCCGGCCAGCGTGACGACGGCGAGCTGCGCGGCACCGGCGAAGATGATCGGCGACGACAGCCAGCCGATCGCCAGGGGCATCTCACCCTCGACGATCGCGAGCCCGAGGACGAACCCGAACGGGATCGCCGGCAGGAACAGCGGGACACCGTCGGCGATCGCGCGCCGGTCGATCGCATCGCGGAGTCGGGACGTCATCACGGGCGAGGGTAACGATCCGGACCCGGCGGGGCGTCGGCGGTTCGTCGCGGGAGCTGGTGCTGCGGCCACCACCCGACTTCGGGCACCAGCGGGCTCGCTACGCTCCGGGGCGTGTCCGAGCCCACCGCGTCCGCCGAGCGCGCCCGAGCCGGGATGGCCCGGTGGACCTGAGCGGCACGTGGCGCGCCGTCCGGGCCGACGACGACGTCCGGAGATCGGCGATCGGGCTCGACGTCGACGACGGTGACTGGGCCGAGATCGCCGTGCCGGGACACTGGCGCCACCATCCCGACTTCGCCGACAACGACGCACCGCTGCTCTACCGACGTCGCTTCTCGATGCCCGAGCCGCAACCCGGCCGGCGCCGTTGGATCACCCTCGACGGCGTCTTCTACCAGGCCGACGTCTTCCTCGACGGCGCGTACCTCGGCGACCCCGAGGGCTACTTCCTCCCGCACAGCTACGACATCACCGCACTGTCGCGGATCGGCGACGACCACGTCCTCGCCGTCGAGGTCGCGTGCGCCGCCCAACAGAGCCATCGCGGCAAGCGCAACATCACCGGCGTGTTCCAGCACTGGGACGGCATCGATCGCGACTGGAACCCCGGCGGCATCTGGCGTCCCGTCCACGTCTACGACACCGGCCCGGTCCGGATCGACCGGTTCCGGGTGCTGTGTCGCGACGCCGACGAGATCCGCGCCCACCTGCTCTGCAACGCCAAGCTCGACTGCGACGACGCCCGACGCGTCATCATCCGGACGATCGTCGACGACGTCGTCGTCGCCGAGCACGACCGACGACTCGCTCGGGGCACGAACGAGGTGCGTTGGGGCATCGACATCGCCGACCCGCCGCTGTGGTGGCCGCGAGCGCTCGGCGACCAGCCGCTCACCGACGTGGTGGTCGAGGTCGAGGTCGACGGCGAGCACAGCGACCGGCGGGCGCGACGCACCGGCCTGCGACACGTCGCCTGGAACAACTGGACGTGCTCGGTCAACGGCGAGCAGCTGTTCCTCAAGGGTGCGAACCTGCTGCCGACGCGGGCTGCGCTGGCCGAGGCGACCGAGGACGAGATGCGCCGCGACGTCGAGCTCGCCGTCGAGGCCGGCCTCGACGCACTGCGCGTCCACGGTCACATCGCGCCACGCGCGATCTACGACGTCGCCGACGAGCTCGGCATCCTGCTGCTGCAGGACTTCCCGCTGCAGTGGGGGTACGCACGCTCGGTGCGCGCGGAGGCGATGCGCCAGGCCGAGGCCGCCGTCGACCAGCTCGGGCACCACCCCTCGATCGTGCAGTGGAACGCCCACAACGACCCGATCGCCGCCGGCGTCGGGATCGAGGGCGACACACCGCGCACACGGCTGCGCTACCTCGCCGCCCAGCAGCTGCCGTCGTGGAACAAGAGCGTGCTCGACCGATGGGTGAAGCGCACGATCGAGCAGGCCGACCCCACCCGGCTCGTGGTGCCGCACTCGGGTGTGCTCCCCCACCTGCCGCTGCTCGACGGCACCGACAGCCACTTCTACTTCGGCTGGTACCACGGCGACGCGCAGGACGTCGAACGGCTCGCCCGACTCGTCCCGCGCGTCGTTCGGTTCATGTCCGAGTTCGGCGCCCAGGCCGTACCCGACGACGCCGAGTTCTGCGAGCCCGAGCGGTGGCCCGACCTCGACTGGGAGCTGCTCGAACGACGGCACGGCCTGCAGAAGTGGGTGTTCGACCGGCGCGTCCCCCCGGCCGACTTCGCGACCTTCGCCGACTGGCAGCGAGCGACGCAGACCTACCAGGCCGAGCTCCTGCGGCACCACATCGAGGTCCTCCGGCGGATCAAGTACCGCCCGGCGGGGGGCTTCTGCCTGTTTGCGCTGAACGACCCGGCGCCGGTGGTGTCCTGGAGCATCCTCGACCACGAGCGCAGGCCGAAGTCGGCGTGGACGGCCGTGCGCGACGCCTGTCGCCAGGTCGTCATCATCGCGGACCGGCCCCCGGGGATCGTCGCTGCGGGCCAGGAACTCCGGCTCGACGTGCACGTCGTCAACGACCGGCGCGACGGGCTGACGGACGCGAGGGCATCGGTCGTCGCCTCGTGGGCGGGCGGAGAGCGCCGGTGGGAGTTCGAAGGTGACGTCGAAGCCGACGCGGTGGCCCGGGTGGGCACGGTCGAGCTCACGGTGCCCGACACGCTCGGCGCGCTCGTGTTCGATCTCGAACTCCACGCCGGTGATGCATCGGCCACCAACCGGTACCGCAGCGCCGTGACCGCACGCAACTGACCGGGCTCGGGACGCGCCGCCACCCTACGATCGCCCGCGTGGGATCGCTGCAGGTCACCGGGATGACATGTCGCCTGCCGAGCGGCGACGAGCTGTTCCGCGACGTCTCGTTCTCGGTCGGGGCGGGAGATCACGTCGCCCTCGTCGGCGCCAACGGCGTCGGCAAGACCACCCTGTTGCGCGCCGTCATCGGTGAGCACGACGCCGCGGCCGGCACCGTCTCGATCGACGGACGCGTCGGCGTCATGCGCCAGCTCGTCGGCATGGGCGACACGCGCGACGAGGCCCCCACCGACGTCCGGGCACTGCTCGTGTCGCTCGCCCCCGACCGCATCCGCGCGGCGCACCAGCGGCTCGCACGCGCCGAAGCCGTGAGCGCCGACGACCCGATGCGCTACGCCGACGCCCTGTCGGCGTGGGGCGACGTCGGTGGCTACGACATCGAGGTCGCCTGGGACGAGGCGTGCGGCCGTGCGCTCGGCGCCGACCTGCGCGACGTCGCCGATCGACCACTCCGGACGCTCAGCGGCGGCGAGCAGAAGCGGCTGGCGCTCGAGTACCTCCTGCGCAGCGAGGACGACGTGCTCGTCCTCGACGAGCCCGACAACTTCCTCGACGTGCCGGCCAAGCGCTGGCTCGAGCGCGAGATCACCTCGTCGCGCAAGGCGATCCTGTTCGTCAGCCACGACCGTGAGCTCCTCGCTGCGTGCGCGTCGAAGATCGTCACGATCGAGGCGTCGGGTGCGTGGACCCACGGTGGCGGGTTCGCGACGTACGCGGAGGCCAAGGAGACCCACGACGCGAAGCGCGCCCACGACGCCGCGCTGTTCGACGCCGAACGCGAACGGCTCGAGGGGATCGTCGCCGAGATGCGACGCCGAGCGAAGATCAGCGAGGTCTTCGCACCACGTCTCAAGGCCGCCGAGTCGCGCCTGCGCCAGTTCCTCGACGCGAACGAACGGCCACCCGACGTGCGCGATCAGCAGATCGACGTCCGCCTCCGCGGCGCACGCACCGGCAAGCGCGCGGTCATCGTCGAGCAGCTCGCGATCGACGGCCTGACCGACCCGTTCGACCTCGAGCTCTGGTACGGCGAGCGCGTCGCGGTGCTCGGCGCGAACGGCGCCGGCAAGAGCCACTTCCTGCGACTGCTCGGCGGTGGGGACGTCGGCCACGAGGGTCAGTGGCGGCTGGGTGCCAACGTCGTTCCCGGCCTCTTCCACCAGACCCACGAGCACCCCGAGTGGGTCGGCCGCACCCCGATCGAGATCCTGCACGACCACGACGTCGTCCTGGGGCCGGCGATGGGCATGCTGCGGCGGTACGAGATCCAGGGCTGCGCCCACCAGCCGTTCGACACCATGTCGGGCGGGCAGCAGGCGAGGTTCCAGATCCTGTTGCTCGAGATCTCCGGCGCCACGCTGCTGCTCCTCGACGAACCGACCGACAACCTCGACCTGGTCTCGGCCGAAGCGCTCGAACACGGGCTCGCACAGTTCGACGGCACCGTGATCGCCGTCACCCACGACCGCTGGTTCCTGCGCGGGTTCGACCGCTTCGTCGTGTTCGGCGACGACGCCACCGTCTCCGACCACGCCGAGTGCCCGCCCGCCTGGCGAACCGGACGCTGAGTGGCGACTCGCCGACGGCGGACGACGAATCGGCAAGGAGCGGCAAGGATTCCTCAACACCGACGTCCTCGGCGCCGATGAGTCCCCGTGGCCCACGTGCAGTACCGATCGATGATGAGCAGCTCCGACGCCATCATCTGGAACATCGAAGCCGATCCGAACCTCCGATCGACCGTGATGGCCGTGTGGGAGCTCGATCAGGTGCCGACGCCGGAGCGGATGGCCGCCAACATCGACCGCATGGTCGCCGCGATCCCCCGCCTACGCGAGCGGGTCGAGGACGCCCGGCCGCGGCCCAACTGGGTGCCGTCGCCCGTCGATCTCGAGCGTCACTACGTCGTCGACGACCTGCCCGACGGGTCGGGCTTCGACGACGCGATCGCGTATGCCGAGCGCTGGGCGTGCGAGCCGTTCGACCGCGACGCCCCGCTGTGGCGGCTCGGGCTGCTCCGGGGGCTCGCCGACGGCCGCGCCGCGGCCGTCATCAAGGTGCACCACTCGATCGCGGACGGGCTCGGCATGGTGCTGATGCTCGGCGCCTTCACCGATCTCGAGCGCGACCCCCCGGCGGTGCCGCCCGCCGACAACGTGGTCGAGTTCCCGACCGCGCGCCCGGCCTGGTCGCACGCCCGACGGGCCGGGCACAAGCTGGCCGCCGGAGCGCGCGCGGTCGGACGGGCGCCCGTCACCGCCACCACCGACGGCATCCGCACGGTCCGGTCGATGCTCAAGCTCGTGCAGCCCAACCGCACGCCGCGCAGCCGACTCATGACCGAGCGCTCACCCGACCGAGGGCTCGACGCCCGCGAGATCCTGCTCGCCGACGTCAAGGCGGCCGGCAAGGCCAGGGGCCGCAGCATCAACGACGTGTTCGTGGGCATCGTGACCGATGCGGTGCGCCGGTACCACTGGCGAGCCGGCGCCCGCTGCGAACAGCTGCGCGTGCACATCCCGGTCAACAGCCGCACGGCGCGCACGGCCGATGTCGTCGGCAACGAGTTCGTCCCGGCCCGGCTCGTCGTCGATCTGCACGGCGAACACGGCACGATCGACGGTGTCGGCGCCCAGCTCGAGCGGCTGCGCGCCGAGCCCGCCCTGCACCACGTGAACACGGTGTCGGCCAGCATCCATCGCCTGGGACGACGCCTCTCGCGCTGGGTGATCGGCGGGATGATGCAGGGCGTCGACGTGCTGGCGTCGAACGTGCCCGGGCCACCGTTCCCGCTGTTCCTCGCCGGAGCGAAGGTCGAGCGCTTCGTCGCCTTCGGCCCGCCGGCCGGCGCCGCGCTCAACGTGACGGCGTTCAGCTACGACGGCACGGTCCACCTCGGTGTCACGATCGACACCGCGAGCGTGACCGACCGCGAGCTGTTCCTCGAGTGCCTCGACCAGACGCTCGACGAGCTGATCGGCTCGCGCGCCGCCGCCGTCGCCGTCTGACCCGGATCAGGAACGCTGCGTCGGCAGCTTCGGCACCAGCCAGTCGATGAAGTTCGCCGGGCTGCGCGTCTGGACGTAGCAGCGGCCGGGCCCGGTGAGGCGGACGACGAGCCCCTCACCGCCGAGCATCGTCGACTTCCAGTTGCCGACCTTCTGGACCTCGTAGGTGACGCCCTCGTCCCAGCCGACCATGTGCCCCGTGTCGACGACGTAGGTCTGACCCGGCTGCAGGTCGACGGCGTGCACGGCGCCGTAGCTCGACACGATCAGGTCGCCGACGCCCGAGCACTTGAGCATGAAGAGGCCCTCCTTCGAGAAGAACGTCTTCGCTCCGCCCCACTTGCTGTCGACCTCGATCGACCCCGGCGCTGCGAGATACGACCCCGACTGCAGGAACACCGTGTTGCCCGTGAGCGACCAGGTGATGACGTCGCCGGGCAGCGCCGGCGCCACGACGACGTGATCACCCGGCGCGCTGGCGGTGAAGGTGTTCAAGAAGAACGACTCGCCACCGAGCACCGAACGCTTGAGGCCCTTCAGGACACCGCCGCGCGTGCTCGTCTCGATGCCGATGCCCGGCGTCATCGCCATCATCGCGCCGGCCTCGGCCTGGACGCTCTCGCCCTGGTCGAGATGGACGGTCGCCATCGCGAACGACGGGCTGTAGCTGATCTCGGTCCGCATCGACCCCAACCTAGACGGCGAACGAGGCCGGGTCGGTCGATTCAGGTGCGGCTGAGTGCCTTGCGGTTCTTGAACTTGGCGGCGAAGTAGTCGGAGTTCATGAGGGCGATCACGTCGATCGAGATCTCCTTCGGACACGCCGCCTCGCACTCGCCGTGGTTCGTGCACGAGCCGAAGTACTGATCCATCGTCTCGACCATCGCCTCCGCGCGCTGGTAGCGCTCGGCCTGCCCCTGCGGCAGCAGGTTGAGGTGGTTGATCTTCGCTCCCGTGAAGAGGTTGGCGGCGCCGTTCGGGCAGGCCGCCACGCAGGCCCCACAGCCGATGCACTCGGCCGAGTCCATCGCCGCGTCGGCGACCGGCTTCGGGATCGGGATCAGGTTGGCGTCGGGCGCGCCGCCGGTCTCGGCGGTGATGTAGCCGCCGGCCTCGATGATGCGGTCGAACGCCGCCCGGTCGACCATCAGATCCTTGATGATCGGGAACGCGCTCGCCCGCC
>JAUHYJ010000775.1 GCA_030425785.1 Acidimicrobiia bacterium
CTTCACGAGCCGCCGAGCCCTGGTCGAGCGCCGAGGATCAGCGCTTGGTGAACTGCGGAGCCTTGCGGGCCTTCTTGAGGCCGTACTTCTTCGACTCCTTCTTGCGCGCGTCACGCGTGAGGAGGCCGGCGTGCTTCAGCGCCCCCCGCAGTTCGGGGTCGAGCTCGACGAGCGAGCGAGCGATCGCCATGCGCAGCGCACCGGCCTGGCCGGTGACGCCACCGCCGTGGATCGACGCGTCGACGTCGTACGACTCCTCGGCCTCGGCGACGCGGAGCGGCTCGTTCACGACCATGCGCTGGGCATCGGTCGGGAAGTACTCGGCGAACGTCTTGCCGTTGATCGTGATGTTGCCGGTGCCGGGACGCAGGCGGGCACGGGCGACGGCCTCCTTGCGGCGGCCGGTGGTCTGGGTGAGCGGGGTAGCCATGACTTCGATTCCCTCTGGACTCAGCGCTTGATCTCGAGCGGCGTGGGCGACTGGGCGGTGTGCGGATGATCGGGGCCCGCGTACACCTTGAGCTTGGTGATCTGCTTGCGACCGAGCGGGCCCTTGGGCAGCATGCCCTTGACCGTCTGGCGCACGGCTTCGGCCGGCTTGCGCTCGAGCAGATCCGCGTAGCTCGTCGACTTGATGCCGCCCGGGTAGCCCGAGTGGCGGTACACCCGCTTGTCCTCGGCCTTGTTCGTGCCGCTCATGACGACCTTGGCGGCGTTGACGATGATGACGTGGTCACCGCAGTCGAGGTGCGGGGCGAACGTCGGCTTGTGCTTGCCGCGCAGGACGCGAGCGACCTCGGTGGCGAGACGGCCGAGGACGAGGCCTTCGGCGTCGACCACGTGCCACTCACGCTGGATCTCGCTGGCTTTCGGGGTGTAGGTCTTCATCGTGCTGGACTTTCGACTGCTCGAGTGAGTGCAGCCGGAAGCAGGAGGCTGCGAAATTTGAACCGGGTAATCCTACGGCCCGTTTTGCCCGAGCGGCAACGCGCGCCGCAACGTACCGCAGCGAGGCTGCGAGCCCGCGACCACGCCGTCGTCCGCCCGCAGTACGTTGCGCAACGTGCATCGCACACCGTGCAGCGGGCCGGTCGGACGCTCTCGCCGCGCGTGCCGTCGCATCGACCGCCGGCGGCTCACCGCGCTGATCGCGCTCGTGGCCGCCGTCGTCCCGACCCTCACGGTGCGCGCCGAACCGCTCCCGGCGGGGAACGTGCTGCGCATCCACGTCCCCGATGCGTTCGGGGGCAAGACGGTGATCGGTCAGCTGACCGTCGCCGACGCCGATCGGGCGGGGCACGTGACGGCGTTCGGCTGCGCCGACGGTCCGCCCGTCGACGGCAGCGGGACGATCTCGCGCTCCGATCTCAACTACTTCGGCGACATCGCACCCAACTGGTCGAACCGCCTCGTCGTCCAGGCCGACGCCGAGGGCGACGTCTGCTTCCTGACGCTCACGGCGGTCGAGATGATCGTCGACGTCAACGCCGTGTCGTTCGACACCGGCATCACGTCGTTCCCCAACCGACGCACCGACACCCGCACCGGCACCCCGACCCGACCCAAAGCGGGCGGCACCCTGCGCATCCACGTCCCCGAAGCCGTCGGCGGCACGACCGTCATCGGACAACTCACCGCCGCCGACGCCACCGACGCCGGCCACGTCACCGCCTACCCCTGCGACGACGGACTCCCCACCGACGACCAGGGCGCCACCGACCGCTCCGACCTCAACTACTTCGGCGACATCGCACCCAACTGGTCCAACCGCCTCGTCGTCCAAGCCGACACCGACGGCGACATCTGCCTCACCCCACTCACCACCGTCGACCTCGTCGTCGACATCAACGGCGTCAGCGACACCGGCATCTTCTCGTTCCCCAACCAGCGCACCGACACCCGCACCGACGACATCGCCGCCGAGTCCTTCGGGAC
>JAUHYJ010000776.1 GCA_030425785.1 Acidimicrobiia bacterium
GGCAGGTCGGTCACTTCGCCACCGCGCCGGAGACGATCAGCGCGGGTCGATCCGTGCGAGCCACGCCGCTTCGACTCGACCGAGGTCGGTCGACGCCGGACCGTTCATGAACGGCCAGAGCTCCTCTGCGATACGCCGGTAGTTGCCGGTGGCGCCGAGCTGGCCGAGCAGGGCGTACAGGCCGAGGTTGATCCGCTGGATGAAGACGAACGCTCGTGGCACCGTCGCGTACTGCGAGATCGGGCTCGACCGGTCGAAGGTGTGCCGCACGATGCTGCTGGCGTACGACGAGGTCCAGGTCATCTCGCGGTCGGCACGCACCGGTTCGTAGAACTGCTGGAAGTACTCGCCGACGGCGTCGGTGTCGACCGGTGCGTCGGCACGCAGCATCCCCGCCGCTTCGACGATCGATCGGAACTCGGCGACGTCGTGGTCGACCGCCGCCGACTTGACCATCGCCGCGAACGTCGACATCTCGTCGTTCGTGAAGTGCTTGACGAGACCGAAGTCGAGGAAGGTGACGTGACCGTCGCCGTGGAAGAGGTAGTTGCCCGGGTGTGGGTCGCCGTTGAACGCCCGCATCCGGTACAGGCTGCGGAACACGAACCGGAACAGCGTCTCGGCGGCGAGGTCGCGCTGGTGCTGGTCCCACCTGAGCACCTCGTCCCACGTGTGACCGTCGACCAGCTCGGTCGTGAGCACCCGCCGCGTCGACCAGTCGGGATACACGGCGGGTACGTGGATGAACGGGTGGTCACGGTAGAACTCGACGAACTCCTGCTGATTGCGGGCCTCGAGCTCGTAGTCGAGCTCCTCGACGATCCGTTCCTTGATCTCGGCGACCATCTCGTCGGGTTCGAGCCCGCCGAACCCCTGCTTGAGCAGGGTGCCGAGCATGTCGGCGTTGCGGAGGTCGGACTCGATCGCCTCGTCGACACCGGGGTACTGCACCTTCACCGCGACGGCGTGCTGCTCGCCGGTGCTCGGATCGGCGAGGATCGCCCGGTGGACCTGGCCGATCGATGCCGCCGCGATCGGGTCGGGGTCCCAGTCGACGAACACGTCAGCCGGGTCGGCACCGAGCTCGTCTCGGACGACCTGGTTCGCCAGCTCACGAGACATCGGCGGCGCGCTCGACCGAAGCTGCGCCAGCGCCATACGCAACGGCTCGGGCAACCCCTCGTCGAGATAGCTCGCCATCTGGCCGAGCTTCATCAACGCGCCCTTCATCTGCCCGAGTTCCCCGGCGACCGCCTCGGCGGTCTTGAGGCGCCGTTCGTCGTCCAACGCGAGCCGCCGCTCGGATGATGCGAACACCTTCCGAGCGGCGGTCGTTGCGTAGCTGCCGCCGACCTTGACGCCGAGCTTGGCGACCTTGGCCGTGCGGCCCGTCCGAGTCCGACGCATGCGCGTCAGGCTAGGGCGTGTGGGCTCGATGCGATCCAGGGCCGCGGCCCTGGATCGCATCAGGTCACCGGATCAGGGGCTGGGGAAGATCGGGGTGACGATGATCCCCGGGTCGAAGATGAAGATCGGGTTGCTGCAGTACGCCGTGATCGAGAACGGGAGGTCGGCGGCAACCGCGAGGTTGTCGCCGGCGGCCGAGTCGTAGATGCGGACGAACACGTCCACCTCGTTGGCCGGGCCGTCTTCGTTGTGCACCGTCCAGATGTAGGCCTCCTGCGAGTACACGAGCCCGACGATGACCTGACCGGCGAGATCCTCGACCTGAGCGTGGAGCGATGTCTCGATCGCACAGTTCGTGGCGTTCTCCGGCAGGGTGACCGTGTAGTTCCCGGTGCCTCCCTTGGAGACCGAGATCGGCTGGTTACCGGTCTTCTGGAGGGTTCCGTTCGCCGCAACGCGACCGAAGTGGACGCGGGTCGCGTTGTTGATGTCGCTCGCGACGGTCGCAATGTTCGACTCGAGGTCGTC
>JAUHYJ010000777.1 GCA_030425785.1 Acidimicrobiia bacterium
CCTGACGGCCGCCGCCCCGTGATGCTCAGCGGAGCTGGGCCAGACCGTCGGCCAGCGCCGTCCACGGTGACCACGACAGGTGGATGCGGGCGCGCACCGGTGACACGGCGAAGCGCATCAACTCGTCGTCGACAGGCGGGCCGTGCTCGGGCGCCGCGCCCGACCGCCCGCCGATCAACGACCAGGCGTCGTTCACCGAGGTCTGCTCGCCGGTGCCGATGTTGATCACGAGACCGCTGCCGCGAGCGCCGGCGCGCGCGAGGGCGTCGACGACGTCGTCGACGAACACGAAGTCGCGCGTCTGACGGCCGTCCCCCGTGATCACGGGGGCGGTGCGCAGCGTTGCCGCGTCGCGCAGCGCCGCGATCACACCATCGGTCGGGCGTTGACGCGGGCCGTAGACCGACGCGATCGCGAGCGCCGTGAACTCGACCGCATCGGCGTCGCGGGCGACCTCGAGCAGATCGATCGTGGCCCGCGCGATCACCCCTCGGACACCACGCGGTGTGACGTCGCCTTCCTTCACCGGGATGTCGCGCGCCGCAGGCTGGCCGTAGATCGAGGTCGCCGGCACCGCGGCGACGATCTTGGTGATGCGATGGTGGCGGGCGGCCTCGACGATCGACGCCGACGCTGCGAACGCAGCGGCGAGACGTTCGGCCGACGGCCGGCCCCGCGGCACGGCAGCGAGGTGGAAGATCACGTCCGGCCGTCGCATGCCGATCAACGAGGCGCACTCGACGCTCGCCGCATCGAGGTGATGGATCTTGAGGGTGCCGGCCATCGAACGCGCCTCGGCCAGGTTGCCCAGGCTGCCGGTCGACAGGTCGTCGACCACGTCGACCGCGACGCCGTCGGCCAGGAGTCGCTCGACGAGGTGCGCGCCGATGAATCCCGCGCCGCCGACCACGAGGGCACTCGAGATCGAACCGTCGCTCACATCACCATGATGGCGCTCAGGACGCGGTCGGGTGCGGCAAGCGCTCGTCGACGACCACGGACCCCTCGGGCACCACGTACGTCTGACCGATCACCGAGCCCGCCACGTCCGCATGCGCGCCGACCACGCCGGCGACGATCGAGTCGACGACGGTGCTCGCCGAGCCGACGACCGCGCCGGGCAACAGGAGCGAGCTGCGGATCCGAGCGCCCGCTCCCACCGATGCGCCGTCGCCGACGATCGAGTCGTCGACGAAGGCCGTCGGGTCGACATCGGCGTCGGTGCCGACCGCGTCGGCTGCCGTCGGCCGGCGGTCGCCCAGCAGGTCGAGATTGGCGCGCAGGTACAGCTCGGGACGGCCGGTGTCGATCCAGTAGTCGTCGGTGGCCGCGCCGCCCAGCCGACGGTCGGCGACGAGCGCCGGGAAGACCTGACGCTCGACCGAACACCGCTCGCCCCTCGCGATGAGGTCGAGCACGGCCGGCTCGAACACGTAGGTGCCGGCATTGATCAGGTTCGAGTCGGTCTCGCCGGGCGACGGCTTCTCGACGAAGCGCCGCACGAGGCCGCCGTCGTCGATCTCGACGACACCGAACGCCGACGGATCGTCGACCGGGGTCAGGTGGAGGGTGACGTCCCAGCCGCCGGCCCGGTGCTCGGCCACCAGCGCAGCGGGATCGAGGTCGGTGATGATGTCGCCGTTGGCGACGATGAACGTGTCGTCGACGCCGACCTCGCGAGCGGCGAAGGCGATCGCGCCGCCCGTGTCGAGCGGTGCGGGTTCGACCGCGTAGTGGATGCGGACACCGCCGCATCGCCCGTCGGGAAACGCGGCCGGTATACGGGTTTGCTCAATGCCAGTGCAGTGACCGGTTTCGTGATCGGTTCGTCCATCTGCGCGGCAGTGTCGCAGATGCTCGGCGACACCGCTATGGAAAACTGGGGATGGCGGGTTCCCTTTCTTGTGGGCACGGCGATCGCGCTCTCGG
>JAUHYJ010000104.1 GCA_030425785.1 Acidimicrobiia bacterium
CCCCGACGGGCGTCCGGCGGTCGCCTCCTACCGCGAGTTCACCCAGCACTACCCGCGGCCGGGCTGGGTCGAGCACGACGCGACCGAGATCTGGCAGGCGGTGCGGACGACCCTCGACGACGTGATCGCCGAGGTCGGCCGCGACCGCGTCGCAGCGATCGGCATCACCAATCAGCGCGAGACCGTCGTCGCCTGGAACCGCAGCACCGGCGAGCCGTACGGCACCGCGATCGTCTGGCAGGACCGCCGCACCGCGAGCCGCTGCGAGGAGCTCACCGACCACCTCGACCTCGTCCGCCGCACGACCGGACTCGTGCTCGATCCCTACTTCTCCGGCACGAAGTTCGAGTGGCTGCTGCGCGAGCGGGACATCCCGGTCGACGACGATCTCGCCCTCGGCACGATCGACACCTGGTTGATCTGGAACCTCACGGGGGGCGAGGTCCACGTCACCGACGTCACCAATGCGAGCCGCACCATGCTCTACGACATCGGCGCGCGCGCATGGAGCGCGGAGCTGTGCGAGCTGCTGCACGTCCCGCTCGACGCGCTCCCGGAGGTCAAACCGTCGAGCGGCCGGTTCGGGGTCACGAGCGACGCGTGCGGGGCGCCGGCGGGCATCCCCGTCAGCGGGGTCGCCGGCGACCAGCAGGCGGCCCTGTTCGGGCAGGCCTGCTTCGAACCCGGCATGGCCAAGAACACCTACGGCACGGGCAGCTTCGTGTTGCTGAACGTCGGGCCGGACTGCCCACCGCCAACGGAGGGCATGCTCACCACGATCGCATGGGAGCTCTCGGACGGCACCGTCGCCTACGCGCTCGAGGGCGCGATCTTCGTGACCGGGGCAGCGATCCAGTGGCTGCGCGACGGCATCAACATCATCGACGACGCCGCCGAGACCGGCCCGCTCGCGGAGAGCGTGCCCGACTCCGGTGGCGTCTACGTCGTGCCGGCGTTCACCGGCTTGGGGTCGCCCTGGTGGGATCCGTACGCACGGGGCACCATCCTCGGCATCACCCGCGGAACGACCCGCGCCCATCTCGTCCGAGCGGTCGTCGAATCGATGACGTACCAGACCCGCGACGTCGTCGACGCCATGGTCGCCGCGAGCGGCACCCCGATCACCGACCTGCGGGTCGACGGCGGAGCGTCGGTGATGGACTTCATGCTCCAGATGCAGGCCGACCAACTCGGGGTCACGGTTCGACGTCCGGTCGACCAGGAGACGACGGCGCTGGGCGCGGCGTTCCTCGCCGGCCTGGCCGAGGGGGTGTGGCCCGACCTCGACGCGATCCAGGACGCCTGGCGTCTCGACGCGACCTTCGAACCCGAGCCCGATCGCACCCTCACCGACCTCGCACACGGGCAGTGGCTGCGCGCGGTCGAACGATCGCGCGGGTGGGCGACGGACTGACGGCGGCTTCGCCCGTCAGGCCAGCAGCGGGTCGACCACGCGCGCGAACAGGTCGAGGCGGATGCGTTCGCGCTCGTGGATCGGCCGGTCGGGGCGCCCCGCGGCGAGCCATGCGCCCGCGTGCGGCAGATCGGCCCAGAACAGATCGCCCGACGCGGCGTGCGGGTCGGCGAGATGACTGCGCCCCGCGATCAGCGACGACACGAAGTCGGCGTTCGGCACGTCGCCCCACGCCGCGAGCACGTCGCTGCCACCGACGACCATCGCCCACTCCGACTCGGTGAGTCGGGCGACGCTCTCGACGACGACGCGGAGTCGTTCGGATGCGTCCGCCTCGGCGACCTCGGCCGCCATCGACAGTGCGAGCAACCCCGCGTCGCTGTGGCCGCCCTCGATCGGTCGCACGTGCTCGACCGACACCCCGTCGATCGCGTGCACCTCGTTCACCATGAGATCGACCAGCGTGTCGTCGGAGAGCGCGACGACCAGTTCGTCGATGACGCGTCCTCCGCCGACCTCGAGGATCTCGATCGCGAGGACGTCGCCCTTCACCGACCCGATGCGGCTCGCCACCTGTCCGAGCGCGCCCGGTCGATCGGGGAGCCAGACACGGACGACGACGGTGTGCACGACGGGAAACCTAGGGGTGGTGTGTGACGGCGGGGTAACGAGCGGGTAACGGCCCTGCGGTGAGGCGACGCGATCGTCAGCCGAGCTTGGTGAGACCGCGACGGAGGTTCCGGATCGCCTGGTGGATGCGCTTCTCGTTCTCGATCAACGCGAAGCGTGCATAGCCCTCGCCACCGGGGCCGAACCCGACGCCCGGCGAGAGCGCCACGTCGCACTCGTTCACGAGCATCGAGCAGAACTCGACCGAGCTCATCTCGGCGTACGGCTCCGGGATCGGCGCCCAGACGAACATCGTGCCGCCCGGCTTCGGGACGTCCCAGCCGATCCGGCCGAGCCCGTCGATGAGCGCGTCGCAGCGGCTCTCGTAGGTCGCGCAGACCTCCTTCGGGAAGTCGGCCGCCTCGTTGATCGTCACGGTCGACGCGATCTGGACCGGCTGGAACATGCCGTAGTCGAGATAGCTCTTGAGCTTGACGAGGGCCTGCACGACCTCGGGGTTGCCCAGCATGAACGCGCTGCGCCAGCCGGCCATCGAGAAGCTCTTGGTCATCGAGTACTGCTCGACCGCGACCTCCTTCGCGCCCTCGGCCTGGAGGATCGACGGCGGCTGCACGCCGTTGAACCCGACGTCGGCGTAGGCGAAGTCGTGGACCACGATCATCTCGCGCTCGCGACAGAAGTCGACGACGCGCTGCATGAAGTCGAGGTCGACGCACGCCCCGGTGGGGTTGTGCGGGAACGAGATGACCAGCACGCGGGGCTTCGGCCAGCCGACGTCGTAGGCGGTGTGCAGATCGTCGAAGAAGTTCTCGGTGAAGTTCTCGCGGGCGTCGGGATGGCTGAGGCCCTTCATCGGCACCTGGCGCAGATCGGCACCGGCGAACAGCGGCCCGTACATGTGGATCGGGTAGCTGGGCGTGGGCACGATGGCGGCGTCGCCGCGATCGAGCAGCACCCACATGAGGTGGCTGAAGCCCTCCTTCGAACCGATCGTGTTCGTGATCTCGAGCTCGGGATCGAGATCGACGTCCCACGTCTTCTTGTAGTACCCCGCCATCGCCTCGCGCAGCTTCGGCAGGCCTCGGCTGAGCGAGTAGCGGTGGTTGCGTGGATTCTGGGCTGCCTCGGTCAGCTTGCGGACCGCGATGTCGGGTGACGGGATGTCGGGGTTGCCGAAGCCGAGATCGATGACGTCTGCGCCTGCTCGACGTGCTTCGACCTTCAGGTTGTTGATGATCGTGAAGACGTACGGCGGCAGATTCTCGATCCGACGGAATTCCATGCCGTCGACGCTACCGGTTCGACGGGTCGCCGTCCGGGAGGGGTATCGAGCCGATCAACCGTTGATGAACTGCGCCGTCTCCCACGTGCGGTTCTCGTAGTGCCAGCGAACGCTGTCGCCGCTCTGGTTGAGGTAGGCGTCGTTGTTGTAGTACCAGCGGCCGGAGAACCACACCCCGACGCACCCCCAGGCGTCACCCGCCGAGTACGTGCCGTTGCGCTGCGACGTCTGGTTCAACCAGCCGTACTCGCCCTCGAAGCACCCACGCCACGAGGCGTACGTGTAGTCGAGGTTGTACGCCGAGGAGTTGCGGGCGTTGACCGACGAGTACTGGAACGCCTCCTGGTGGTACGGCTGGCGCACCTGGCCGAGACCGAACGACTCACCGCCGTCGCCGACCGTCGACATGTACCAGTACGACTCCTTGATGACCTGGGCGCGGACGATGTCCTCGTCGATGCCCCACTTGCAGGCCGCCCACTGGATGATCTCGTCGGTCGTCCCGGAGAACGCTCCGTCGACCCGATTGAAGCCGGACCACACCGTGCTGGTGTTGGCGTTCGAGCGCGTCCCGGCGTTGGCGTTCTCGGCCGCGTTCTCGGGGCGGATCTCCGCCGCCGGACGGACCCGCTCGGCGCACTCGGCACCCGACGGGAGCGCAGCGCCGACGGGGAGCGTCTCGAACCGATCGGTCGAGCCGCCACCGCCACCGCTTCCTCCACCACCGGTGCCGCCACCACCGCCGCCACCGCCGGATCCTCCGCCGCCGGTACCGCCGCCACCACCGCCGGTACCGCCGCCACCGGTGCCACCGCCACCGGATCCACCGGTGCCGCGGGTGTCGAGCAGCCGGAACGGCGTCACCGACTCGAAATCACTCCCCGACGGGAACCACCCCGTCACATCGGCCACCACATCAGCAGCCGCATACGAGAACACACACACCTTGCCGTCCCGCACCGGCACCATCGTCGAGTTCGCCACCGTCTCACCAGCGACATAGTTCAACGTCGACGCCTCCGGCACCGGCTTGCCACACTCGAACACCGTCGCATGCCCAGCACCCGACGGATTCACCACCGTGAAATTGATCGACGCCGCCGACGCATCACCGACACCACCACGACCCGACACCGGCACCTCCACGACACCACGTGCACTCACGGAAGCGGCAGCGGGCCCGGTCACGGTCGTGGCGACCACACCGCTCACGGCCATCGCGAGCGCCAGTCCGGCGGCGAGGCGGCGGCCGCGCCCGGGTCGTCGTTGCGACACGGTCGGCTCGCGCCGTGCGTCGATCGTCGAATCGTTCATGTCGACCTTCCTCACCGCCCGCTCGGTAATTGATGTTCGTTCGGTTGCATCGGTGCTCGACTGCATCCGCTCAGTCGGCTTCACGAAACCGTAGTGGTTTCGTCATCGAATCGACATCATAACGGCGGGTTCACCCGGTGGGGTGACACCCCCAGCGTGGTTGGTCAGGAGACCTCGTGGGCGGCCCAGAGCAGGGCCGCGCCGACCGCACCGGCGTGCTCGTTCCAGTGGGCGAACTCGATGCGCGGCATGGGCCGCAGCTCGGGCTGGTAGATGAGTTCTTCGTACCAGTGCTTGATCGGGTCGAGGTACAGATCGGCGCCGGCTGCCAGGCCACCGCCCAGGACGAACATCTCGGGGTCGAGCGCGTTCGAGAGCGACACCAGACCCACGGCGACCCACCGACCGAAGTCGTCGATGACCCGCAACGAGTCGTCGTCGCCTTCGCGGGCCGCCTGCTGCACCATCTCGCCGCGCACCGCCTCGGGGTCACCACCGGCGAGATCGAGCACCCTGCTGACCCGGCGGCCGATGGCGGCCTCTCGGGCGAGTCGGGCCAGGCCCGAGCCGGACGCATACCGTTCCCAGCAGCCGCGACGGCCACACGGACACGGCGGCCCGTCGGGGTCGACGACCATGTGCCCGTACTCGCCGGCGAATCCGTTGCGGCCGCGCTGGAGCTGCCCCGACATCACGAGCCCGCCGCCGATGCCGGTGCCCAGGGTGACGAGCACCATGTTGTCGACACCCCGGGCGGCGCCGAACATCCACTCGGACACCGCCGCACAGGTCGCGTCGTTGTCGACGTGCACGACCCGCCCGACCCGCTCACCGAGCAGACCCGCGACGTCGAAGTCGGCGACGCCGTCGAGGTTCGGGGCCGCGCGCAGGACGCCGTCGCGCGTGACGAGACCGGGGACGCCGACGCCCAGTTCGTCGTACGGGCCGAGCTCGTCGGCGAGCTGGGCGAGGGTGTCGATCAGGAGTGGCAGCGATCCCGCGCCGCGCGGCGTGGGGCGCCGCGACTGCGCGACGATCTCACCGCTGCCGTTGAGGGCGACGCCGAGGCACTTGGTGCCGCCGACGTCGATGCCGACCGAGATGCCCGTCGGCGTCACCACGACGCTCAGGCCTCGGCGTAGGCCTTGAGTTCCTTGATCGCGTTGAGGATGCGGCGCTCGGCACGGCGCTTGACGAACCCGGGCAGCGGGACCACCAACTCGATCTGGAGGTCGTACTGGACGTGGGTGCCGCCGTCGGGCGTCGGCTGAAAGCGGAACGCGCCGTCGATCGACCGCTGGATGTCGCCCTTGACCATGCTCCACGCGAGCGTGGACGGGGCGTCGCTGTAGTCGTACGCGAGGGTGTAGTGCGTGCTGCGCCCGAGCGCGGAGGTGCGGAACTCGACCTGGCTGGGCCGACCGTCCTCGTCACGGCTCGTGATCACGACGTCTTTCACGTCGTGCGTCCACTCCGGATACTTCTCGAGATCGGTGGCGATCGCCCACACCTTGTCGGGCGGCGCCGCGATGGTGATCTCCTCGGTGGCGGTCTCAGCCATGGTCTGCATTCTGCCCCATTTCGGTTCGTGACGCGCGGAGTTCGAGACGCGGCGAGAAGTTGCCGTGGGTGACGGCCCACAGTCCGTTCAGGCCGAATCCGAGCATCGGGACGAGGAAGCCGACCGCCAACGAGGAACCCGGGTTGCCGTCGGGGCCGTTCGGCCGCATCAGCGTGGTGACGATCGCCACGACGAACTGCACGAGCAGCGTCAGGTTCATCGTGCGCCGCACCGGTTGCGGGATCGCATCGCCGAGCAGCAGGTAGAGCTGGGTCACCGAGATCTCGTCGGTGCGGCTGCGCTGCACGGCGTTCCAGTACGACCACAGGAATGCGAACACGCCGATCGCGAACAGCGTCATCGCCGTGATCGCCCCGATCCACTGGGCGGTCGTCGAGAAGCTGATCGCGGCGTAGGCGGCGGTCATGGTGAACACGGTCGTGAGCGCCAGGTTCGCCTGGACGAGGGTCTCACGCGTGTCCATACCCGTCCAGACTACGGGCCTAGCCGGTGATTCCCAGAGCTGCGCCGAGGCGCGCCGCCAGCACGTCGTAGCTGAATTCGGCCTCGGTGCGCGCCCGGCCGGCGACACCCATCCGGCCGCGCAGCGCGTCGTCGTCGAGCAGCGTGGCGAAGGCCTCGGCGGTGCGCTCGACGGCCCCGTCGCCGCCCGGGTCGGCCACGACCAGACCGGTGACGCCGTCGTCGACGGCCTCGGCCGCTCCCCCGCTGTCGCCCGCGACCTGCGGCACGCCGCACGCGGCCGCCTCGACGAACACGATGCCGAAGCCCTCTTGTTCGAGCCCGCCCCACCGGTTCCGGCAGACCATCGTGAACACGTCACCGCAGCCGTAGATCCGTGGCAGGGCGTCGTGCGAGACACGACCGAGGAATCTGACGGGCGCGTCGAGCTCGTCGGCGAGCCGCCGCAGCCGGGCGTCGTCACGACCGCTGCCCGCGATCGCGAGCACGACGTCGGGGTGCGTGTCGCGCATCGCCGCGACCGCCCGGATCGCGGTGTCGAACCCCTTGCGAGGCACGAGCCGTGAGACGCCGACGATCACCCGACCCTCGACGGGGAGACCGAACTCGGTACGCGTCGCGTCGCGTTCGTCGGCGGTGAGCGGACGGAAGCGCTCGGTGTCGACACCGGGCGGGACGATCGTCGTCGGCAGATCGCGACCGGCGGCGCGATCGGCCTCGGCGGACGAGTACGCGCCGGCGGCGATGACGTGGCGGGCGTTGCGCAGCACCCAGGCGAGCGCCTGCTTGCTGCCCGGCAGCCGGCCGGGCACGGTGACCTCGGCGCCGTGGAGCACGACGTCGTACGGCAGGTCGAGCGTCGGGCCGATCAGCCCGAGCGGCACGGCCGGGTCGAGCACGACCAGCTCGGCGCCGAACTCGGCCGCGAGGTCGTGGACCCGGCGCGTCATGAGCGGGTGCGGGAGCAGGACGGGTTCGGGGATGCGCTCGACCCGGAACGGTTGCTCGGCGTCGAAGCGGTCGGCGTCGCGATACGGGCTGGTGAGGACGGCGAATCGATCGGGCGGCAACCGCCGCCACCACTCCCAGAGCAGCGACTGGATGCCACCGATCTTGGGCGGGAAGTCGTTGGTGACGAGCAGGTGCTTCACGGGGCGGTCGGTCGGAGGCGCTGGTCGAGGCGCTCGGCCGCCCAGTCGGCGTGCTCGCGCAGCACCTCGTTCGGATGGGCACGGTAGCGCTCGACGGTGGCCCGGGCGCGACCATCAGCGGGGTCGGCGGTGTTGCCGACGACCAGGAGTGCGTTGCGTCGCCACCAGGTCGGGTCGCGGTCGGCGACGTACCAGCGGCCGTGTCGATCGAGCAAGGTCGCATCGTCCGCGTCGAGGAGGTCGAGCACGTCGACCCACGCCTGGACGTCGCCGTCGGTGCGGCGGCCGATCTCGACGACGTCGACCCGGTGGCGGTTGCCGAGCCGCACCGAGGGCGGGCAGACCTCCTGGCAGTCGTCGCAGCCGTACAGCCGATCGCCCAGCGCCTCACGGAACTCGACCGGGAACGGGCCCGGCTGCTGGAGGAGCCACGCCAGGCACCGGTTGCCGTCGACGACGCCGGGCGCGACGATCGCGCCGGTCGGGCACCCGTCGAGGCACCGCGTGCACGAGCCGCATCCGTCGGCGACGGGCGTCGACGGCTCGTACGGCGCGGTCGTGACGATCGAGCCGAGCACGAAGAAGCTCCCGGCCCCGGGCAGCAGCACGTTGGCGTTCTTGCCGAACCAGCCGAGCCCACCGAGGTACGCGACCTCGCGGTCGACGATCGAGTTGTCGTCGGTGAACGCGACGGCGCGGTGCCCGGCGCGCCGGATGGTGTGTGCGATGTCGCGCAGGCTGCTGCGCAGCGGTTCGTAGTGGTCGACCCACGCGTAGCGGCCGACGCGTGCCTGCACACCGGGTGGCCGCTCGGGCTCGATGTCGGCGAGGTAGGGCTTGGCGAAGACGAGGATCGACTGCGCGCCCTCGACGGCGCGCTGGGGGTCGGTCGACCGCTCGGGGTTGCGGTAGGTGAACCCCATGCCGGCGTGCAGACCGTCGGCCTTGCGCTCGAGCAGTGCGGTGCGGGCCCGTTCGAGCACGGCGGCCGGTGCGACGCCGTGGTGGGTGATGCCCTCGGCGGACGCCCGGGCGACGATGTCGTCCCAGGTCGGCAGCGGTTCGGGGCGTCGCACCACGCGACCAGCGTACGGTCAGCTGGCGGCGTCGAAGCGCAGGTCTGGAACGAGCCCGGCCTTGCCGAGCAGGCGGACGACGCGCACCTGGTCGAGGTCGAGCACGAGCGGTTCGTGGTCGTGCGCCGCGGTCGTGTCGTCGTCGCGCAGGAGGAAGGTGACGACGCAGTCGTCGCAGGCGGACGTGCACTGCATCGAGCAGTCGTCGCAGCTGATCGTGATGCCCCAACCGGTCTGTGTCATGTGACTCAGCCTGACGTGGGGGTGTCACACACTTTCCGGCCGCCGACCCGCATGGCGGATCCGTCGCGACGCGCCAGACTGACGTGATGGCACGAGAGCGTGATGTCGACCTGATCGTGTTCGGCGCGACGAGCTTCGTCGGGCAGATCCTGACCGCGCGGCTCGTCGAACGTGCCGGCGATGTCCGCTGGGCCGTCGCCGGTCGCAA
>JAUHYJ010000105.1 GCA_030425785.1 Acidimicrobiia bacterium
GGTGGCGATCAGGTGTTGAGGGTCGCGAGGATGTCGCCGACGGAGTGGTCGGTCTCGAGCGGGTGACGCAGCGGCCGGTCGGTCACGACCTGGTACCGGTTGCGACGCCCCACGCGTTCGTGCCGCAGGTAGCCGGCGTCCTCGAGCTCGTGCACGATGCGCTGGACCGCGCCCTCGGTGATGCCCACGAGCGCCGCGATGTCGCGCTGGCGCAGGTCGGGGTCCCGGCTGATCGCGACGAGGACGTGACCGTGGTTGGTCAGGAACGTCCACGAGCTGCTCGCGTCGGTCGCGTCGTCGACCGGACCGGATACCACGTTCGGATGATAGGTCTTCGGCATGGTGCGTTGCAGCGCCGGACCGGTCACGCCGACGCGAGATCGATCTCGGACCTGCGCCACCACCACCTCAGCTCGTCGGCCTGGTCGGAGCACGCCCGGATCCGCACGGCGTCGACATGATCGCCGTCGTGTACCCGCAGCGCCAGCCGTTCGATCTCGTGCTCGAGGCGCGCCAGTTGCTCGAGCAGACGAGATCGGGTGCTCGGCGCCGCGCTGGGCTCGGTCTGCCACAGGTGGTCGACGAGTCGCCGCAGCTCGCTCAGGACCCGCTCGTGCGCGTGCTCGTGCGGGTGTTCGATGCCGGTCGCGGCCGGGTCGTGCTCGCCCGTCGGGGTCATGGTGGTGCTGAGAGACATAGCACTATTCAATCACCCCTTTTGAGAAAGGGCAATCCGATGGAAGTCGTCAAATCTGGCCGTATGCTGGTGCGGTCCGCTCACCCCGAACGGCCGACCGGACCGCACCCATCGTGATCGTCACCCTCCTCCTGCTCCATCTCGTCGTCGGTGCCGCGATCATCGGCGCGGGCGATCGGCTCGGACGTCGGGCCTTCGCCGTGGCTGCCGTCGTGCCGATCGTCGTCCTGCTCGCGCTCGCGGCCCGGATGGGCGACGTGCTCGACGGCCGGCCCGTGGTACAGGACATCGAGTGGATCCCGCAGCTCGGGCTCGAGCTCGGCTTCCGCCTCGACGCGCTCGCCGCGACGATGGTCCTGCTCGTGTCCGGCATCGGCGTGCTCGTGTGCGTGTACGCGCTCGGGTACTTCTCCCACCCCAAGCCGGCGACCGCTCGCCTGGCCGGGCTCCTGACCCTGTTCGCCGGCGCCATGGTCGGGCTCGTGGTGTCCGACCACCTGGTCTCGCTCTTCGTGTTCTGGGAGCTCACCTCGGTCACGTCGTACCTGCTCATCGGCAACGACGACCGCAACCCGCGCGCTCGTGACGCAGCGCTGTCGGCGATCCTGATCACCGGCGCCGGCGGGCTGTCGATGCTGGCCGGCCTCATCATGATCGGCCAGTCGGCAGGCACCTACCGTCTGTCCGAGCTGGTGGTCGCCGATCTGGGCGGTACCCAGGTCGCGGTCGGCGCCGTCCTGGTGCTCGTCGGCGCCTTCACCAAGTCGGCCCAGCTCCCGTTCGCCGGCTGGCTCCCCGGCGCCATGGTGGCGCCCACACCGATCAGCACCTACCTCCACGCCGCCACGATGGTGAAGGCCGGCGTGTACCTCGTCGCCCGACTCTCGCCGGCCCTCGCCGACGTCGGTGTCTGGCGGCCGCTCATCCTCGTCGTGTCGTCGATCACGATGCTCGTGGGTGGCTGGCGCGCGATGCGCCAGTTCGACCTCAAGCTGCTGCTCGCCTACGGCACCGTCAGCCAGCTCGGCTTCATGATCCTGGTGTTCGGCATGGGCTCGTACGAGCTCGCCCAGGCCGGCATCGTGCTCCTGCTCGCGCACGGCGCCTTCAAGGCGGCGCTGTTCATGGTGGTCGGCATCGTCGACCACCAGGCCGGCACCCGCGACATCCGGCTCCTGCGTGGCTGGGGCCCCGGTTGGCGCCCGGTGACGGTCATCGCCGTCGTCGCCGCCGCGTCGATGGCCGGCCTGCCGCCGCTCGTCGGCTTCATCGCCAAGGAGAAGGTGCTCGACGGCGGGCTGCACGGCGAGTTCGCCGGCGCGGGGCTGCTGGTCACGGTCGTGGTCGTCGGCTCGATCCTGACCTTCGCCTACTCGGCGCGCTTCGTCCTCGGCGTCATCGGCATCACCGGCCGGGCGATCACCGCGCGTGGCGAGGCGCCCGACGACACCGAGGTCGACAGCACCGCGGCGGTGGCCCCCACGTTCGGCTTCCTCGCCCCGGCGGTCGTCCTCGCCGTGCTCACGATCGTGATGGGCGTCGCGCCCGTCACGATCGACGAACTCGTACGGACGGCGACCGTCGCGCTCGATCCGTCGGCCTCGCCGAAGACCGTCAAGCTGTGGGCCGGGTTCAACACGGCCCTGCTGCTGTCGGCGGTCGTGATCGCGGCCGGCGCCGTCCTGGTCGTGTTCCGCCGTCGTGTCGCCGACGGCCAGCGCCGCTTCCGCACCTGGATCGAAGCGGTGCCCGACGCCGACACGGTGTTCATCGGCACGGTGCGTGGCGTCACGACGTTCGCCAAGCGGACCACCCGCATCGTGCAGAACGGGTCGCTGCCGATCTACCTCATGGTCGTCCTCGGCGTCGCGGCGCTGGCACCGCTCGTCCCGGCGCTCGGCGAGCTCGGTGGGCTCGATCTGCCCGACGTCAACGGCCGATGGGCTCATGTGCCGATCGCGATCGTCATCGTCATGGCGGCCGGCGGCGCGACGGTCGCGCGCAGCCGTCTCGCCGCAGCGCTCATGCTCGGCGCCGTCGGCTTCGCCATGGCGGTGCTGTACGTGGTCGAGGGCGCACCCGACCTCGCCCTCACCCAGTTCGCGATCGAGACCCTCGCGACGGTGCTGTTCGTCCTCGTGCTGAGGTTCCTGCCGTCCCGCATCGACGAGCTCACCGTGGCCATCATCGCCCCGATCCGGCTCGCCGTGTCGATCGCCGTCGGCGGTGCGGTGTTCGTGCTCGCACTCGTGGCCACCAGCGCACGGTCCGACGTGGCCGCTCCGCAGATCTCCGACGAGATGCTCGAGCGCTCCGTGCCCGACGCGAAGGGGTCGAACGTCGTCAACGTCATCCTCGTCGACTTCCGCGGACTCGACACGCTCGGCGAGATCACCGTGCTGCTCGTCGCCGGGCTCGGCGTGGTCGCGCTCGCCCGCGTCGCCCGTCGCCGGCGCAGTGACCCCGCGCACGAGCTGCTCGAGCGCCTCCCGCTGGTCGACCTGTTCAGCCGGCTCCTGTTCGGCAGCATCGTCGTGCTCGCCGCCTACTTCCTGTTCGCGGGGCACAACCAGCCCGGCGGCGGCTTCGTCGCCGGCCTCACCGCGGGCGCGGCGATCAGCCTCCGGTACGTCGCCGGCGGCGCCACCGCCGTTCGCAGGTCGGTGCCGCTCCAACCGTGGACCGTGCTGGGCGGCGGCCTCGCGATCGCCGCGGGCACGGCACTCGTGCCGCTGCTCACCGGCGGCTCGATCCTCGAGCACGCCGCGTGGGAGGCCGACCTGCCGGTGCTCGGCACGGTGAAGACGACGTCGGCCCTGCCCTTCGACATCGGCGTGTTCCTCGTCGTCGTCGGGCTGGTCCTGATGGCCTACGAGGCGTTCGGTGACGAGGGTTCGATCATCGAAGAGGCAGGGGCGACATGACGATCCTGCTCGCACTCGTCGCCGCCATCTTGTTCGGATGCGGCTCGTGGCTGCTGATGCAGCGCCGCCTGACGCGCATCATCGTCGGTATCGGCCTGCTCGGCCACGGCGCCAACCTGCTGCTCATCACGTCCGGTCGTTCGGGTCGGGCGCCGATCATCGACGGTGGCGGCGGCTACGCCGATCCGCTGCCCCAGGCGCTCGCACTGACCGCCGTCGTGATCACGTTCGGCGTGACGGCGTTCCTGCTCGCGCTCGGGTTCCGCAGTTGGCAGCTGACCCAGGACGACCGTGTCGAGGACGACGTCGAGGACCGCATCATCGCTGCGCGTCGCGAGCGCGAGGCGCCGAGCGGCGACGTCGACGACGATCCCGAGAACACGTTCGGTCCCGACGACGAGCCGGCGGAGAACCCGACATGAGCGCGCTCGTCCCACTGCCCGTGATCGTGCCGCTGCTCGCGGCGGCGCTGTCGGTGCTGCTCGGTCGATACCGCGCCCTGCAGCGCGTCGTGAGCATCGTCGCCCTGACCGGCGTGTTCGGCGTGAGCATCGCGCTGCTGATCGGCGCCGACGACGACGGGATCATCGTCCATCGCGCCGGCGGCTGGGACGCCCCGCTCGGCATCACCCTGGCCGTCGACCGTCTCGCCGGGCTGATGCTCGTCGTGTCGTCGTTCGTCCTGCTCGCCGTCGTGATCTTCGCGATCGGGCAGGCGGGCGAGGAGCAACGGCGGGTCGGCTTCCACCCCCTGTACCTCGTGCTGGCCGCAGGTGTCGCCGCCAGCTTCGTCACCGCCGACCTGTTCAACCTGTTCGTGGCCTTCGAGATGATGCTCGCTGCGAGCTACGTGCTCATCACCCTCGGCGGCCGCCCCGACCAGGTGCGGTCGGGCATGACGTACGTCGTGATCAGCCTCGTGGCGTCGACGCTGTTCATCACCGTGCTCGCCCTGCTCTACGCGAGCACCGGCACGATCAACATGGCCGATCTCGCGGTGCGCCTCGAGGACGTGCCCGAGGGGGTCCGGGCGATGTTCGCGATCGCGATGCTGGTGGTGTTCGGCATCAAGGCCGGCTTGTTCCCGCTGTTCTTCTGGCTGCCCGACAGCTACCCGACGGCACCTGGCCCGGTCACGGCGATCTTCGCCGGCCTGCTCACCAAGGTCGGGGTGTACGCGATCATGCGCAGCCAGACGTTGCTGTTCGGCACCCCCGACTGGATGGGCACGACCCTGCTCGTCGTCGCCGTGCTCACGATGGTCGTCGGCGTGCTCGGCGCGATCGCGCAGGACGACATGAAGCGCATCCTGGCGTTCCACATCATCAGCCAGATCGGCTACATGATCTTCGGGCTCGGTCTGTTCACGGTGGCGGGCGTCGCCGGCGCGGTGTTCTACATCGTCCACCACATCATCGTGAAGACCGCGCTGTTCCTCGTCGCCGGGCTCGTCAGCCGCCGCGCCGGCTCGAACCGGCTCTCCGAGGTCGGCGGGCTCGTGCGATCCGCTCCGGTCATCGCCGTGCTGTTCGCCGTGCCGGCACTCAGCCTGGCGGGGCTGCCACCGTTCTCGGGGTTCCTCGCCAAGTTCGCCCTCGCGGATGCCGGCATCGCGTCGTCGGAGTGGATCGTCGTCGGCGCCAGCCTCGCGGTCGGGCTGTGCACCCTGTACTCGATGACGAAGATCTGGGCGGGCGCGTTCTGGGGTGAGGCGGAGGAAGCACCCGTACGCGAACCGAAGAACGATCGGCGGTTCGGTGCACCGGCCCTGATGATCCTGCCGACCGCGGCACTGGCGCTCGGCTCGATCGGCGTCAGCGTGTTCGCCGGTCCGCTGTACGACGTCGCCGAGCGTGCGGCGGCCGACCTGCTCGACGAGCAGGTGTACATCGACGCCGTGCTCGGTGACGATGCCACCATCGACGTGGCGGAGGGGACGCAGCCGTGATCCGGGTCCTCCGTTCCGGGAAGACGTCGGCGCTCGTCGTGTGGTTCGTCGTCCTCTGGTGCATGCTCTGGGCCGACCTCAGCGTCGCGAACGTCATCAGCGGGGCCGCGATCGCCGTCGTCGCGATCGCACTCGCCAGCCGCCTCGGCGCACCTCCGGGGCTCGACCGGGCCGTGATCTCACCCGTCGGGCTCGTGGTCTTCGTCGCCCATGTGTTGTGGTCGCTCATCAAGAGCAACCTGTTCCTCGCCTGGGAGATCGTCACCCCCACCAACACGATCGCGACCGGCACGGTCGACGTGCCGCTGCGGTCGTCGTCACCCGCGATCGCCATGGCGGTCAGCAACGTCGTGACCCTCACGCCTGGCACCGTCACCGTCGGCATCGACGACGAGACGTCGGTGCTGACGATCGGCGTGCTGCACCTCGGCGACCCCGCCGACGTGCGACGCGACGTGCAGCGCACCGAACGGTTGGCGATCAAGGCCTTCGGCACGCGCGCGGCCCGTGCATCGCTCGGTCAGGAGGCGCCATGATCGCCGTTGCCGCCGTGATGCTCGGCGTCGCCGCCATCCTGCTGACCTGGCGGCTGCTCGTCGGACCGACGCTGGCCGATCGGGTCATCGCCACCGACGCGCTGCTCGTCACGGCGATGTGTGCGGTGCTGCTGGCGTCGGCGATCGAGGGTCGCAGCGTGGGTCTGGACACGGTGTTCGTCGTGGCCCTACTCGGCTTCATCGCCACCGGCGTGCTGGCCCGCTACCTCGAACGACGGGGTGACTCGTGAGCGACGTCCGCGAGATCGTCGGTGGCATCATGCTGATCGCCGGTGCTGCCTTCGTGCTCGTCGGCGCGGTCGGTGTCGTCCGGTTCACGACGCCGACCGAGCGGCTCCATGCGGCGGCCAAGGGCCCGACCCTCGGCCTCCTCCTGCTCGGTGGCGGCATCGCCGTGCGGATCGGTTCGGGCAGCGCCACGGTCGCCGTCGTCCTGATCATCGTGCTCCAACTGCTCGCCGGCCCGTTGGGCTCGCACATGATCGGTCGCGCGATCGACCGCATCGCCCGGCCCGGGGTCGCCGAGCGCGACCCGGGCACCCCCGGCGACGCCACCACCTGATCCGTGCGGGCGGCGCCGGACCGCCGATGACCGGTCGCGACCGGCACATCGACGTCATTCGGAGCGTCGCGACGGTGCCGATCTTGTCCACAGCAACCGGTCGCTCGTCCACAGTGCCACACGCGTGCCGATCGCCCTGGGTGAAACCTTGTGACAGCCCCGTGCGCATCTTCTCCACATGAGGACCTCGTCGCCGCCCGTGTTGTCCACCGGTCCGCCGGGGTTATCCACGCCGATGCATCGGATATCCAGAGGCTGTCCCCTTCCTCCGCACAGGCGCCACCCGGCATCCTGTTCCCTCCATGGCTGGTGACGAGTACTTCCCGATCGAATCCAGCGGTGGGGGTGCACCACGCAACGACCAACCCCGCTCGGGTGGTTCGTCGCGCGGGCGCGTCCCACCGCACAACATCGACGCCGAGGAGTCGGTCCTCGGCGCCATGTTGCTGTCGCGCGACGCGATCGGCACCGTCAGCGAGATGGGGTTGATGCCGGGCGACTTCTACCGGCCCGCCAACCGCCACATCTTCGACGCGATCCGCTCGCTGTACAGCCGCGGTGCGCCTGCCGACACCGTTACCGTCGCCGACGAGTTGCGCCGCGCCGGCCTCATCGACGAGGTCGGCGGACCGGGTGCGCTCCACGAACTCCAGAACACGACCCCGGCCATCTCGTCGGCCGGTCACTACGCCAAGATCGTCCAGGAGACGGCGTTGCTGCGCCAGCTGATCTTCGCGGCCGGTGACATCGCCGAGATCGGCTACAGCGAACCCGACGACGTCATGAAGGCACTCGACGAGGCCGAGTCGAAGGTGTTCGACGTCGCCGAGCAGCGCGTCACCGACTCGACGCGCACCATCGAGGAGCTCCTGCCCCAGGTGATGGATCACCTCCAGGCCGCGTACGACCGCGGCGACACCATCACGGGCGTGCCCACGGGGTACACCGATCTCGACGAGCTGCTCTCGGGTCTGCAGGAGAACGCGCTCTACATCGTCGGCGCCCGGCCCGCCATGGGCAAGTCGGCGTTCCTGCTCGGTATGGCGACCAACGTGGCGATGCGGGCGGCCAAGCCGGTGCTGTTCTTCTCGCTCGAGATGGGCCACTCCGAGCTGACCCAACGCATCCTGGCGAGCGAGGCGCTCGTCGACTCGTCCAAGCTGCGCACCGGCAAGCTCGCCGAGTCCGACTGGGCCAAGATCGGCAAGGCGATCGGACGGCTCGAGGTGCCCCTGTTCCTCGACGACAACCCGCGGGTCACCGTGATGGAGATCCGCGCCAAGGCGCGCCGCATCAAGGCGCGCTACGGCGGCATCGGGATGATCTGCATCGACTACCTCCAGCTGATGGGCGGCAGCGGCATCGCCGAGAACCGTCAGCTCGAGGTGTCCGAGATCAGCCGCTCGCTCAAGGTGCTCGCCCGTGAACTCGAAGTGCCGATCGTCGCCGCCAGCCAGCTCAGCCGAAACCTCGAAGCGCGCGCCGACAAGCGGCCGATGCTCTCCGACCTGCGTGAGTCGGGCTCGCTCGAGCAGGACGCCGACGTGGTGATGTTCCTGTACCGCGACGAGGTGTACCACCCGGACTCACCCGACAAGGGCTCGGCCGAGGTCATCGTCGCCAAGCACCGCGCCGGCGCGATCGGCACGAAGCGGCTCGTGTTCCGCGGCCAGTACACGCGCTTCGACGACGCCGCCCGCGCCGGCGTCTGATCGCTCGCGGCGGCCGTTCAGTCGCCGCGCAGGTGGCCGATCAGGCGTCGCAACGCCCCGGCTCGCCCGTGTCGGTCGGCGTGCGGCGCCGGCTCGGGTCCGAGCTCGGCCGGCGGCGGCGCGAGTGGCACCTGGTCGAACACCGACGTCGGTGACGTCGGTGCGGTCGATGCCCTCGCGATGTGTTCGCTGCGCATCGCCAACCGCCCGGGCAGATCGGCCACGGCCACGTCCGTCGTCGGGCCGCCGGCGTCGACGAGTCGGCGCCGGGCCTCCAGCGATCCGGTGTCGATCGTCGCCACGGCGCGCCGGATCGCGAGGTCGCTCCCGGTCGGTTCGTCGATCGTGGGCGCCGGCGCCTCGACGGTCGGCGCGCCGCCGATCCGTGCCGTCGGACCGGCGCGATCGGCGTCGCCGCCGCACCGGTTCTGGTGCGTCTCGTCCGCGACGACGTCGGTCGTCTCGCCGGACGGCCACACCATCTCGAACCGATCTTGGGCTCGAACGGCCACCGGGGCGAGCCGACCGACGGGTGCGCCGACGGGGGCGTGCTCGATCCCGTGATCGGTCAGGCGGTCGATCCAGTCGTCGCTGAACGGGTCGGCGACGGCGCGCTCGGCGCGCCGTGGGGTCAGCGTCGTGCCCGGGTCGACCCGTGAGGGCTCGTCCCAGCGCACGAGGTCGTCGAACAGGGCGTCGGCCGGAGCTTCGACGTCGAACGGGTCGAACGGGTCGAACGGGTGCTCGCGTTCGTGATGATCGTCCTGGTGCTCGACCCGGTGCTCGCGTTCGTGGTGGTCGGCCTGGCGATCGCCGTGCGTGTCGTCGCCGTACGGCTCGCGCCGTTCGAGCTGGGGCAGCGCCTCGTCGGCGGTGTCGACCTCGGAGGTGCCGGCCGGCGTGTCCCGGAAGGCAGTGGGCGGCGGCGCCGACA
>JAUHYJ010000778.1 GCA_030425785.1 Acidimicrobiia bacterium
CGGCGACCGACGATGTCGGTGTCACCTCCGTCACGCTCTACTCGGGCTCGACGCGGCTCGGTTCGGCGACGAGGCAGGCCGACGGGTCCTGGACCGGCAGCTTCAACACGCGCGCGTACCCCAACGGCACCTACCCCGTGGTTGCGCGGGCCGCAGACGCGGCGGGCAACGTCGGGTCGAGCGCGCCCATCGTGGTGACCGTGCGCAACTGACCGCCGGGCCGCCGGCTCAGTAGGCGGTGTCGCCGGGCGCGAGTGCCGCGCGCAGCGTCTTGAACAGGATCACGACGTCGCCGATGAGCGTCCAGTTCTCGACGTACGACAGGTCGAGACGCACGGATTCGTCCCACGACAGCGACGACCGGCCGCTGATCTGCCACATGCCGGTGATGCCGGGCTTGACCAGGAAGCGGCGGTGCACGTGGTCGTCGTAGCGGGCGACCTCTCGCGGCAGCGGCGGGCGCGGACCGACGAGCGACATCGATCCGCCGATCACGTTGAACAGCTGCGGCAGCTCATCGAGGCTGAACCGGCGCAGGAAGCGCCCGATCGGGGTCACCCTCGGGTCGCGCGACATCTTGAAGAGCACCTCGTTGCCGGCATCCCGATCGGAGATGAGCGACGCGAGACGGTCCTCGGCGTCTTCGACCATGGTGCGGAATTTGAACATCCGGAAGGCGCGGCCGTCGAAGCCGACCCTCACCTGCCCGAAGATCGCGGGCCCGCCCGAGGTCGAGCGGATCGCGATGGCGATGCCGATCATGAGCGGGCCGAGCACGACGATGCCGATGACGCTCAGGACGATGTCCATGGTGCGCTTGACGATGCGCTGACCCAGGCTGTAGCGCGGGGTCTCCACGTGGATGAGGGGCAGGCCTGCGACCGGACGGGTCTGGATGCGCGGTCCCGCGACGTCGATGATGCCCGGTGCGAGGACGAGGTGCTGGCGGCCGGCCTCGAGCTGCCACGAGATGCGCTTCACGACCGACGGCGGCAGCTCGTCGGTGCTCGTGACGGCGACGGTGTCGGCACTGGCGAGGGTGAGGGCGGATGCCACATCGGAGACGTCGCCGTACACCGGGATGTCGGTCGCATCCACGACCGTTCCCGGTCGACCGCCGGGCACGCACGCGCCGACGACGCGGTAGCCGGCGCTCGTGCTGCGCCGCAGCGAGGCGGCGATCTGCGCGACCGACGCCGCCGAGCCGACGAGCACCACGCGCGCCGAGAAGTGGCCGGCGGCCCTCTTGGCGATGAGCCAGCGTCGCCACAGCCAGCGTTCGAGCAGCAGTGCCGCGACGCCGAGCGGGAACGAGATGAGCAAGTAGCCGCGGGCGACGTCGACGCGCAGCAGGAACGCGAGGATCGCGATGATGCCGAAGACCCTCGTGCTGACCGACACGATGCGGATGTACTCCGCCGAACCGGCGCCGACGATCCGATCGCTGCGCGAGTCGATCAGGCTCAGCGACCACATCCAGACGACGATGAGGCCCGCCGAGAAGCCCCAGTACGAGATCGTGCTCAGTCGGGAGTCCTCGCGGATCGACACCTCGGCGTTGCCGAGGCCGAACCAGGCGACCTGCGTGCCGAACACGACGACGAGGAGCACGAGTGCGTCGCTCGTCCAGAGCATCCGCGCATAGCGACGCCGCCAGTCGGGCGTTCCGGCATCCGCCATCGGGCGCGCCGACGAGGTCGCCCTCGACTCTTCCGGATCGAGAGGCGACGACGCTGCGCCGAGGACTTCGGACGCCACATCTCCCCCTTTGCACCGACCACGGAAGCCGACGGCCC
Source organism: Acidimicrobiia bacterium (assembly GCA_030425785.1). GTDB lineage: Bacteria > Actinomycetota > Acidimicrobiia > Acidimicrobiales > Ilumatobacteraceae > Ilumatobacter. Next base: position 1,797 of record JAUHYJ010000778.1, read on the forward strand.
CCGTTCCCAGGGACGGAACACGGATTCTGCCATTGTGCCACCCCCGTCCACGCGCGTCCGCCTTCGCCGGCATCGTGATGGTGTCGTGACTGCGCCGGATCCCGCGAGGGGCTTGACCGGGT
>JAUHYJ010000106.1 GCA_030425785.1 Acidimicrobiia bacterium
GGATATCGAGGTCGCCGGTGAGGCCGGCGTCTTCGTTCGCACCTGTGAGAGAGAGCGTGTATGTGCCTTGGCTGAGGTAGATCTCGGCGGGGCCGGAGGCGTTGTTGGCCTCGATGATTTCAGCTCGCAGCGAACCGGATGAGATCGAATCGGTGAAGCCGATGAAGCCGGCCTGCTGCGGCTGCTCGACCACGATCGCGATCGAAGTCGGATCGATGAAGTCCGAACCGTCGTTCACAACGATCGTGCGGTTGCCGGTCTCGCGATCGATGGCGACGATGCGGGACTGGTCGAGCGAGTCGCTGCGCTCGATGACGAGCATGCGTGTCTGCAAAACGATGAGTTCGCGGAAGGTCCATCCGGGCTCGCCGCCGAACATGCCGCCCTCTCCGAACGGGAGGTCGATCTCGAGCGCGAATGCCTGACCCGCACCGCGGCCGCCGGAGAAGTCGGTGCCGGTGACAACCACCTGTCCCGGGATGACCGGATCGATATGCATCCCGTCGATGACGATGTTGGGGTTCTGGAAGACGCCGCCGGTATAAAGCGGTTCGAGGACCATCTCGCCGCTGCTGATCGTGTCCGTCGAAAACACGCCCCGGTAGATGCCCATGGCCCTCCCCTGGTTGCTGAGCACGAGGATTCCGGCGAGACGGTCGGCGAGCGGCGCGCTGCCGCCGTTGGGGATTTCGCCGGGAACGTCCATCGGTCGCACTCTGTTCGTCGATCGATCGAACACCGCCGTCTCGATCAAGTCCGACACGGTTCCCAGCCACCGCCACTTCACGAGCTGCGACGGAGTGCCGTCTTCGGCGTCGAACTCGACCGTCATCGACCGGTGAACCACGTCGAACACCACCGTCTCGGTTCGTCCAGCCGGTGACGCCCGCACCCATTCGGTGAACGCCTCGTCGGGGTTCGCCGTGATGATGATCTGCTCGGCACCAAGGTCGGGGTCCTCGTCACCAAACGACACCTTGATCGGGTCGTTCGTGACTGGGTGATTCGGGAACGGGATCGACAGCAGCCGCTCATGGAGTCGCTCACCGAACAAGAACACCCGCGACGGGTAGCGCTGTGCCATCACACCACCATCGGCCGCGGGTCGCGGTACGCGTGGAACACCGAATCGATGTCGGCGATGCCGTACGCCTTCTTGCCGCCCGGACGATCCAGGCCGACCGGACCACCCTCGGTGATCGCAAACGTCGGCGTCAGGTCAGGCACGCCGTTGTTGAACAGCGTGATCTCGCGGCGGGTCGCCTGCGCGAACGCACGGAACAGATCCTCGGGAATCTGCGACATCCCAGCCACATAGCCGAGCACGACCCGACCGCACGGCCAGCACGTGTCATGGCGGGCGAAGCCCGACATCGTGTCTGGCGCCTCGATCGCCGCCAACTGCGCAGCCGACAGCTCCACATACGACGTCGCGGAGGAGTACACGCGACCCCAACGCACCTCGACCAGATCGGGCCAGAACGCGCCAGGTAGGCGGGGGCCGCCATCGGAGTGGAACGTCTGCACCTCGAACCGATGGAATGGCAGGCGACCGTACGTCGACACGAAATGATCCTCAGCAGCCTTGCGGGCCGCCTTCACGACCGGGTCGGGCTGACCGGCGATCGACTTCTCGCGACCCCTCAGAGCCGCCACAGAGCCGACCGTGCCACCGACCACATCGATCGTGTCCGTCGCGATCGCCGTGCCGTCCAGCGACCACACAGCAGTCAACTGGTCGACCGTCGCAAGCTCGGCAACACCGATCGTCGCCGTGCGAGGATCAGTACCCGTGCCGGCGACAGCGCCGACCGTCACCGACGTGCCGTCCGAGCGGGTGACAGCGACCGTCACCGTCCCGTTCGGATCGTCCGCGTCGCCGTCAGCGTCGTGGAACTGGTGCGAGATCGAGGCGTCGATCGCCCCACGGACGATGCGCTGATTCGAGATGAGATGGCGCATCAGTCCTCCCGGTGGTCGTCAGTCGTCGGACCTGGCGCGCCGTGCGGCGCGCTTGCGAGGCTTCGGCGTCTCGGCTGCTGGGGCGTCCTGGTCCTCGTCCTGGTCGGCCTCCGACTCGGCGTCAGCCGACTGATCCGAAGCGGTCGAGATGACCACCCGATCGGGTTCGGACGGCTCGGATGCCGGAGCGTCGGTGACATGGCTGCGGTACAGCTCCTCGCGCTTGCGAGGGACCACACTGCCGGGGCCGACGAGCAAGAACGCCGCCTCTGGCGAACCGGCCGGAACGACCGCCGACCAATCGCCGTTGGCGTACAGGGCTTCGCCCTGGTGAACGATGCCGCTCATGACTGGTAGTAGTCGACGATGACCTCGTCGCCGTTGAGGGCCGAGTTCAGGTCGACGGTGTTCGACGACAGCGCCGAAGCGGACACGGCCACGGTGGGGGCGGTGCCCTCCTTGGCGCCGTCAAGGTAGGCGGCGACGACCGTGTTGCGGGCCAGGTGAGCGCCCAGGCCGAGCTTGTCGTTCGTGCCGATCGCGACCGTCGCTCCGGTGCCGTCCATCGCCGGGACGCTGTACGACGTCACCGTGGCGAACGCCTTCGACCCCTGGACGGTGCCGGTGGTGTTCACGGTGAACGCTGGAAGCGCCTCGGTGATGACCGCGCCGTCCGCGTCGGTGCCGGTGACGGTGACCTGTACGGCGGCGATGTCCCCGGCGGTACCTCCGGCGGTCGCCGTCAGGCCTCGGGGAACGTCGGGGTTGGTGATGGCGGTGCTGATCACCTGCGGGCCGTCAGCGTCGAGCACGGCGGTGGCGGCGTGGACGGCCGTGTTGGATGCTGCGGCGGGCGAGCCGAGCGACTTGGAGATGATTCGAGTGCCGGTGCCGTCGTTGACGGCCGCAGCAGGTTCGATGACGGGCATGGCTGCTCCTTCTAGGTGCTGAGAACTTCGACGGTTGCCGAGGTCGCGTGGATGGCGTACAGGACGTCGCCGGTGTCGAGGTCGATGGCGACCGGGGTGCCGTTCGGCAGTTCCAGCCCGTTCGACGTGGTGACCGTGGATGGACCGACGAACACGCCGGTCGACTGGGCGGACACGAGCAGGCTTGCGCCGCTGGTGCTCGCCGTGTTCAAGGCGGTCGCTTCGTCGGTGACGGCGACCTGTGCGGCGGTAACTGCCATGTGGTGCCTCCTTGGCGACCGGTGACCCGGGGCTGGCCGTGCGTCGACTCAGCCCCGGGTCGGTAGGTGGATCAGACGCCCGTGACGGTGCAGAACGCCGCCGGCCGGTACCAGACCGTCGCGAGACGGACACCAGCGCGCAGCGCCTGCTTGCCCTTCGCGAAGTAGTCGCTGTGGCTGTCCGAGATCCGGACCTCCATGCCGCGACGAACCACGAGGGCCGAGTAGTTGGCGAAGTCGCCGACGACCATCGTGTTCTCGGTCTGAGCGTCCGACTCGACAACGTTGACGCCCCAGATGCGCGCCGGGCCGGGGTCCGAGGGCGAACCCCAGATGTAGATCCCGTCCGTGGTGCGGAGCAGGCGGACGTCCTGCCAGTCGTTCGGGTGCGCGATGACGGCGTTCGGCATGGCGCGACCGGTGACCCGGACCTTCGTCATCGCCTTGTACACCGCATCCGGAGTCGGGTCGGAGCCCTTGGCCTGGGTCTGGATGCCCGACACCTGGTTGACGCCCTCGATGTTCGGGGTGCTGCCGTCGCCAACGAGGATCTGGCTGTCGACGCGCTGACGGACAGCGAACGCCAGACGGGACCGCAGGTACTCCTCGGCCTCGGCGACGTCCTCGAGCTGCTCGTCGGTGACCGGAACGAACGTGCCGACCGACTCGATCGTCACAGAACGCTCAGTCAGCGCGAACGCCGACTCGGCGTAGGCGCCGCCCTCGGAACGCTCTGCGGCGTTGTTCGTGAAGGTCGTCTCCTCCATGTACTTGTACGCCGCCTGGCCGGTGGTGAGCTGCGGGAGCAGGTCGGTCACCTGGATCGGGCGCTGGGCGTCCATGATCACGACGCCCGTGCGGGTCGACTCGGGTGCCCAGCCGGCGCCTGTCTCGAACAGGGTCTTGAGCGTGACGTCGGGGATCTCCGACTTGGTGCCCTTGTTCGTGAACGCCGAGGACTTGATCATCGCCTTGTACGGGTCGACCTTGGCCTTGGTGCCCGGGACGGGATCGCCCTGGCCGTCGCCGTCCTCGAGGTTGCCGAGATTGCCGGCAGCCGCCGAGACGGCCTTGAGCTGGTCGACCTTGACGCCGAGATCGGCCATCTCGTCGTTGAGGGTCTTGATCGTCGCGGCCGGGTCGTCGTAGCCCTTGACCTTCGACAGATCGATGGTGCCTTCGCCGCCGGGGCGGGCCTGGGCGAAGATGTCGGCAAGCTCCTTGCGCTTGGCGTCGAGCTTGCCCTGAGCTTCGGTGAGCTCGGGGAACGTGAGGGTGCTCACAGTGGTACTCCTTGAGTGATTGCGACGAACCGGGCGAACTCGACCTCGGGGTCGATCGTCGGGATGTCGTCGACGGGGGGTGTGGGTGCGGGTTGCTCGATCAGCGCCTTGATGCGCTGCAGCTCGGCCGAGATGTCGGCCAACGCCGTCTGCGCCTCATCGCTGATCGTCTTGCCCTTGGCAGCCCGGAGAGCCACGACTTCCTCTGCCCTGGTGGCGAGCGCCTTCACATCGGCCACGACCGACGACAGGTGCTCGGAGAACTTGACGCCCGACTTCGGGGCGTAGGTAGTGCGACGCTCGACCTCTTGCTCGTCAGAGCCGAGGGTCACGCCGTCATCGGATGCGGTGTAGTCGACCTGGACGAGCCGTTCGTCGCCGTTGCCGTACACCTCGAAGATCGCCGTCTCGTCATCGGGGTCGTAATCGACGACCCACACGTGAATTCGGTCGGACCCGTAGCGCTCGACGCCCGCCTCGCGGAGGCGATCACGCAGGACCGAGTCCCATTCCTTGCGGCCCTTCGCGACGAGGGTGCGGGTATTGATGCCGGCACCGATGAACACGGGCGACACCTCGGGAACGTCAACGGACTTGATCAGATTGCCGGACACGCCGTTGTGGGTGCCCTTCGTCGACTCGATGTTCAGCAGACCGAACGACCACTCGCCCTTGCCCGCCTCGGCGAGCCCCTTGACGGTGTGGAAGTCGTTGCGACCCTGGTCGGTATCGAGGAAGTAGCGGCCCTTCATGACCAGCTCGTCGCCCTCTTCGTGGATCGTTCCGACACCGGCCGGGGCGTTGCCCTTCCAGACCGAGTGCCCGTACGCCGAGATCGCGACCGTGGCGCCGTCCTTGATGGCGCCGGGCAGGATGATGTCGCCGTCGTGATCTTTGACGCCGAGCGTGGCGAACACGGCCTCGACCTCACCGGTCGTGGCGTCCTTGACGGTGACGCGCGACGGCGCGAGCTGCTTGACATGCATGGGGGAAAACCTCCGCTCAGGACGGGGTGGGGGCGGCAGGCTGCACCTGCACGGACGGAAGGCCGGTGTGTTCCAACTTGCCGACCCAGTGGGGGGCGACGGCCCGAACGGCGGACTCGCCGTCGAACCCGCCATCGGTCAGCGTGCGAATGGCGTTGGCGAGCGCCTGGTCGATCTCGGCGGCGTCCTTCGCGTCCTGTTGCAGGAACTCGATGTCGCGGTCGTCGTACCAGAGCCGGGAGTTGTCGGGTGGTGGGGCGATCGTCTCCAACGCGGCCGACATCATCCGCCACGTCGGACGGAACGTCGTATCCGCACACTGGCGCATCGCCGACGAGAAGTTGCCCTGCATCAGCCCGGCACCGCCGAGCGACTCAGGCAGACGAGCGAAGATCGCACCGACACCGGCAGCGGCAGCGATGCGCGACTCGCCATGACCGGCGATGTTCTTGAAGTCCAACGCCTTCAAGTCCATCGACAACACCTTCGGGTCCACGCCGGACCCGAAGTGAAACGTCTTCCACGCCTGCGCCGTGCCCTTGTGTTCGCCGTCGAACATCTTGACGTATTCCTTGAACGCGTCGACGCCCATTTCCTTGGGGTAGGTCAGCGCCAGGTTCGAGAACGCTCCGTTGCGGAACATCTTGACCTTGTGTGTCATCGCAGCCGAATCGCCGTCGATCTCACGCAGGATCGGCGTCAGCCACGACATGCCCCGGAACTGCGCCTCCGGGTCAGGGATCGGCGAGTAGTGCACCACCCGGGCCGGCGTCAACAGGACCGGATCGGGAGCGTCGGCCTCGAGGTCGAACGGCGACATCTCGGGGTCGGCATTCGAGCCGACGACGATCGTCACCCAGTCCGGGCGCAGACGCCGCAGACGGCCATTGATGACCGTCCCGTAGAAGTTTCCGGCCAACGAAGCATCCTGGTCCATCCGGGAGATCAGCTCGCCGGTCGTCTGGTTCCGATCGGGGCGATGCAGGATGCCGAGCTTCGTGTCGTCGAACAACTCACCAGGGCGACCGTTCTCGAGCCGCTGAAACTGGAAGCGGGCCTCCGACAACGCGAACTGGCGCACCATGCAACAGGTGAACACCACGCCGTTCGCCTTGTAGGCGTACGTCATGTAGTCGTCATACGACGACCCGACTGACTCGTGGTTGCCGACATCGGGCGACCACGACCCAAACAGGGACCGCTTGTCCTCCGACAGCCAGAACTCCGGGTCGACGTAGCCCTGACCGCCACCGAACGACAGCGAATGCTTGAGCGACGACGGGCGGCGCTTGAGAGCGCTCTGCAAGGGCGTCATTCGTCCTCACCCGCCGTCTCGGTCGCATCGTCGGTGTCGGCCAGCACGGACCACGCCAACGGTGCCAGGAGCACGCCACCGACGATGAACGCCGCCCCCTGCGACCAGTGAGCAACACCGACAACCACCGACGCCAAGGCCACCACGAGGGCGAACGCGAACAGGATCTCTCGCATCTGCGCTCCTTACGTGACGGCGAACATCGCCTCGATCTCGGTCGACTTGGCTTCCGGCACTCGGTACAGCGCACACATCGCAGCGATGAACGGGGCAATGTTCGTCGCACTGTTACGACGGGCGGGAACGTCAACGTCGCCGGACTTCTTGACCGCCAACCCAGTCACGGCGTTCGTCATCTCAGGCTGACCACGATGGCGCAGCGTGCCCTCGTTGATCGCCACCAGCACGTTCCCGAACGCCGCCGCGGTATCTGCCGGCGTCATCACGTCCAAATCGACGCCAGCGGCCTCGAGCTCGGCGCGCCACGCCAACAAGGCGGGCGAGTTCGACGGGATGATCAGCGAGGTGTCATGGCCGGCGCACAACTCCTTCGCCCGTGCCACCAAATCGCGCATTCGCTCAGGCGGCAGATGCTCTCTGCGCTCCACGTACAGCAGACCGTTGTCCAGCTTGCCGGCGACCGAGAACGTCGCCGTACGGCGATCCGGGGGCGCATCCAGAGCGAGACGAATCGTGCCCGGAGCGAAGTCGTCGGCGGTCACGTTGGCGTCGGTCAGGTCAGACCACGTCTGTGGATCGATGGGGCCATCGGTTGTGCCGGGCTCTGGCTCCCACACGCACAGCCCTTCCCGTAGGAACAGGTCGCCGAGTTCGGAGCGCATGTCGTCCATGCCTTCCTCGGTGACCCAGCGGCCGAGGCCGGGGTTGGCCTGCGCCCAGGCGTCCCGATCTTCGGGGTCCGGGTCGATCAGTTGGATTCGACCCTCGTCGTCCACACTCACGATCTGCGCTGTGTGCTCCGTGTACGAAAGGCGACCACCGGTGCCGGTCAACGCCTGGCGACGCATCTCCCACGCCTTCACGGACTTCTCGAGCCCGCCAGACCCTGCGTACCAGGACTGCGGATTTGGATGGGCCAGCTTCGCCGGGCCAGAACCAGCGACGTGCTCAGGCATCAAGTGCTGCGCCTCGTCGTAGATGATCAAGTCCGCCTTCGCGAACCCGCGGCCCGACTTGCCGGTCCGAGTCTTGATCAGGATGCGGCAGTCGATGCCGCGCTTGTCGTCGTACAGCTCGAAGCCCTGATCCCCGTGTGCTTTTCGTTCGTGCTGCACGAGCGAGGCCAAGTCGTCCCAGCCGCCGAATACGCCACCCAACCGAAGGAAGATCTCGTTGGCGGTTGGGAACTCGTGAGCGGTGTAGATGATCAGCTTGTGGCCGTTGAGCAGCACGCCCGACAAGATGCGGGCGATGATCGTGTCCGTCTTGCCGGCGCCCTGCCGACCGCCGAAGTCACCGACGCGAGACGCCGCCCACTTACCGTCAGCGCGCGTCGCCATGCCGTTGCGAAGCCGAAGCTCCTGCGACGGCGACAGGCGCGCCGGGTCATCGAACAGGTACGCATTCGCCAGCGCGATCGCGTCCTCCCCCGCCGCATAACTCGCGACGTCAGGCGGAGCGTGAACGATCTGCGGAAGCTCCGCCCCGAGCCTCACGCTCTCTACGGATGCGATCAAGCTCCGACTCCTCCTGCGGTGCCGCCGATGCGTCAATCGCCACGAGCTCGGCCCACGCCGCGCGGTACTGCGCTGCGAGCTGGGCGTGAATCTGCGCCTCGGTCGTGTCGAGTTGTTCCGCCAACGTCTCGAGGAGGGTGACGAGCGCTTGCCGATGGTCGCCGGCGGTGACGGCGTCTCGATTGGATGCCATCAGGCAGCGGCACCGACGCCAGTTCGGTACGCCTCGTGATAGATCAGCTTCGCCCGGTGGTACTCCGTCTCCGCTTCGGCTCGCGTGTCGAAGTAGCCGAGACTGATCGATCGACCGTTGGTCATGATCCTCGCCCTCCAGGGACGCTCGGCCTTGCGCTTGTCGTAGCTGACGCCAGAACGTCGAACGTTCTGTGAGTTCTCTCGTTGACCGACAACCCGAAGGTTCTCGATGCTGTTGTCGTTGACGTCGCCGTTGATGTGATCCACCTGACCCACCGGCCAGGCGCCGTGATGCCAGGCCCAGACGGCGCGATGCACGTAGACGGCGCACCGACGATTCGTGCCGAGCTTCACCTGCACCTGTAGCCGTTGACCGCCAGGCTTGCTGGGGTCGCCCGATGGGGTTCCGACTGGCCCCGTGCTGTGGCGATTGCTGGGCTTGCGCCAGTACAGCGCGCCGTCGCGATAGTCGAACAGCTCCCGAACGCGACCGGGACTAACATGCTTGGACATCGGGACCTCCTTGGGGTTCCGGTCGGACCCAGGGCCGTTGGCGCGGCGCCTGGGTCATTGTGTTTTTCGACCCCCCACCCAGGTCAGCGGGGGGACGCCCCAGGAGCGGGGTCATGCTGGGGGCTGCATGATCATGCGTGAT
>JAUHYJ010000779.1 GCA_030425785.1 Acidimicrobiia bacterium
CATCGCCGCGTCGGCGACCGGCTTCGGGATCGGGATCAGGTTGGCGTCGGGCGCGCCGCCGGTCTCGGCGGTGATGTAGCCGCCGGCCTCGATGATGCGGTCGAACGCCGCCCGGTCGACCATCAGGTCCTTGATGATCGGGAACGCGCTCGCCCGCCACGGCTCGATCGTGATCGTGTCGCCGCTGCGGAACTGGCGCATGTGCAGCTGGCAGGTGGCGGTGCCCTGCTGCGGGCCGTGCGCCTGCCCGTCGATCATCAGCGAGCACGTGCCGCAGATGCCCTCGCGGCAGTCGTGGTCGAACACGATCGCTTCCTGGCCGTCCTCGATCAGCTGCTCGTTCAAGATGTCGAGCATCTCGAGGAACGACGCCTCGTCACTGATCTCGTCGATGACGTGATGTTCGAACTGGCCGGGCTGGTCGGGGCCGCCCTGGCGCCAGATCTTGAGGGTGATGTAGGTCAGCTTCTCGCTCATGTCACTTGTAGCTCCGGGTCTGGAACTCGACGACTTCGTACTCGAGTTGCTCGCGGTTCTCGATCGGGGCCATCGGGTCGCCCGACCACTCCCACGCGGTGACGTGGGCGAAGTCGTCGTCGTTGCGGAGGGCCTCGCCCTCCTCGGTCTGGTGCTCGGCGCGGAAGTGGCCGCCGCACGATTCCTCACGGACGAGGGCGTCGCGGCACATCAACATGCCGAGCTCGAAGAAGTCGTCGACGCGACCGGCCTTCTCGAGCGTCTGGTTGAGGCTGTCGCCCGAGCCGGTGACCCGGAGGTCCTTCTTGAACTCGTCGTACAGGGCGGGGATCTCGGACAGCGCCTTCTCGAGACCCTGCTGGGTGCGCTCCATGCCGCAGTAGTCCCAGATGATCTTGCCGAGCTCGCGGTGGAAGTAGTCGGGGCTCCGGGTGCCGCCGATCGACAGGAACTGCCGGAAGCGGTCGGCCGCCTCGGTCTCGGCGGCCTTGAACGCCTCGTGGCTCTCGTCGGGGACCGGCTTGTTGAGCAACCCCGAGAGATACGGCGCGATCGTGTACGGCAGCACGAAGTAGCCGTCCGACAGGCCCTGCATGAGCGCCGAGGCACCCAGCCGGTTGGCGCCGTGATCGGAGAAGTTGGCCTCGCCGGCACAGTAGAGACCCGGAATGGTCGTCATCAGCTCGTAGTCGACCCAGAGCCCGCCCATCGTGTAGTGGCTGGCCGGGTAGATGCGCATCGGGACGTCGTACGGGTTCTCACCCGTGATCCGCTCGTACATGTCGAACAGGTTCCCGTAGCGCTCCTTGACCGTCTCGGCGCCGAGGCGGCCGATGGCGTCGGAGAAGTCGAGGTACACGCCGTTCTTGAGCGGGCCGACGCCCTGCCCGTTGTCGACGGCCCGCTTCGCGGCACGCGACGCGATGTCGCGCGGCGCCAGGTTGCCGAAGCTCGGGTAGATCCGCTCGAGGTAGTAGTCGCGCTCGTCCTCGGGGATCTGCGCCGCGGCACGGTTGTCGTCGGGGTTCTTCGGGACCCACACCCGGCCGTCGTTGCGCAGCGACTCGGACATCAGCGTGAGCTTCGACTGGAAGTCGTCGGCCTGGGGGATGCACGTCGGGTGGATCTGCGTGTAGCACGGGTTCGCGAACGCAGCGCCCTTGCGGTGCGCCCGCCAGGCGGCGGTCACGTTGCACGCCATCGCGTTCGTCGACAGGAAGAACGCGTTGCCGTAGCCACCGGTCGCGAGCACGACGGCGTGCGCGGCGTGCGACGAGATCTCGCCGGTCATCAGATCGCGGCACACGATGCCCGCGGCGCGACCGTCGATGACGACGACGTCGACGAGCTCCATCCGGTTGAACAGGCGCACGCCGCCCTGACCGACCTGGCGGGCGAGCTGTTGGTACGCACCGAGCAGGAGCTGCTGACCGGTCT
>JAUHYJ010000780.1 GCA_030425785.1 Acidimicrobiia bacterium
CACCGATGTCGGCGATTTCGATCTGGTGAGCCAGCTGCGTCGTCAGGTCGGCGCTTCCGGCGCCTTGCTGGCGCTCTCCGATCAGGACATTTCGCTGTCGGAGGCACGCCTGCTGAAGAAAGCCGGGGTCGACGAGATCCTGAGCGTCGTCACGGCTGCCGCCGACGGCGACCTGACCGGCGAGATCCAGACCGAGGGCGACGACCCGATCGGGCAGATGGGTGTCGGCGTCGCCAAGCTCCTCAGCGATCTGCGTGAGAGCATCGCGTCGATCGGCCGCAACTCCGAGGCGCTCGCCGCCGCCGCCGAGGAGCTCCAGGTCGTGTCCGAGCAGATGGGCGCCAACGCCGCCGAGACCTCGAGCCAGGTCAGCCTGGTGAGCGAGGGTTCGGTCGAGGTCAGCCAGAACATCGAGACGGTGTCGACCGGTGCCGAGGAGATGAGCGCGTCGATCAAGGAGATCGCCAAGAACGCCTCCGACGCCGCCAAGGTCGCCGAGCAGGCGGTCGAGGCCGCCACCACGACGAACAGCACGGTCGAGAAGCTGGGCGAGAGCTCGGCAGAGATCGGCCAGATCGTCAAGGTCATCACCGGCATCGCCCAGCAGACCAACCTGCTGGCCCTCAACGCGACCATCGAGGCCGCCCGCGCCGGCGAGGCCGGCAAGGGCTTCGCCGTCGTCGCCAACGAGGTCAAGGAACTCGCCAAGGAGACCGCCAAGGCGACCGAGGACATCTCCCAGAAGATCGAGATGATCCAGGGCGACACCGGCCGGTCGGTCGACGCGATCTCCGAGATCGCCGAGATCATCAACCAGATCTCCGAGTACCAGACCACGATCGCCTCGGCGGTCGAGGAGCAGGCGGCGACCACGAGCGACATCGCCCGTTCGGTGACCGACGCCAGCCGTGGTTCGACCGAGATCACCTCGAACATGCAGGCGGTCGCCGCGGCGGCCGAGAGCACCTCGTCGGGTGCTGCGGACAGCCAGCGGGCGGCGACCGAGCTCGCCCAGATGGCTGCCGAGCTGCAGACCCTGGTCGGCCGGTTCACCTACTGACCCCCAGTCGCACGGCCGTCCCGTGTCGCGCCCCACGGGGCACGGGACGGCCTGCGAGTTCTCGTCGTCCGCTCCGGCGGACGGCCCTTCCCGACACCCCCACCCCACACCCCACCCCGAACCCACACCAGGAGGAGCACCGTGCGCGTGCTGATCGTTGATGACTCCCGCTCGATGCGGCGGATCCTCGGCAAGATGATGAGCGGTCTCGGCTACACCGAGATCGACGAGGCCGAGCACGGCGCCGAGGCGCTCGAGAAGCTCTCCGTGGCCGTTCCCGAAGTGGCGTTGGTCGACTGGAACATGCCGGTGATGGGCGGTCTCGAGTTCATCTCCGAGATGCGCCAGCACCGTGACTACGACCGCGTGAAGGTCATGGTCGTCACGTCGGAGACCAGCCCGCGGATCGTCTACGAGGCGCTCAAGGCGGGCGCCGACGAGTACGCGATGAAGCCGCTCGACCCGGCGGTGATCAGCGACAAGCTGCAGATCCTCGGGGTCGGCTGATGCCGTCCCCGATCCGGGTGCTCGTCGTGGACGACTCGGTGGTCATCCGCCGGCTCCTCACGACGATCATCGACGCCGACCCCGAACTCGAGGTCGCCGGCATCGCGCAGAACGGCAACATCGCCCTCCAGCGGATCCGACAGCTCCAGCCCGACATCGTGACGCTCGACGTCGAGATGCCCGAACTGGACGGCCTGGCCACGCTCGAGCAGCTCCGTGCCGACCATCCGGACCTGCCGGTGGTCATGTTCAGCACGTTGACCGAGCGCGGTGGAGAGGCGACGCTCACCGCGCTCGCGCTCGGTGCCTCGGACTACGTCACCAAGCCGGCCAACGTCGGCAGCGT